>NZ_LEKI01000002.1:0-88057 GCF_001029525.1 Nocardiopsis sp. RV163
GGGCCGCATCGCTCAGGGCGCGAGGCGCACCACGCCGTGGGAGCCGTCCATGGCGAACTCGTCGCCGCTGTCCACCGGCACCTCGCAGTCGGCGTCGGCCAGGACGCGGATCCGGTGGAGGTCGGTGGTCATGGTGCCCCGTCCACGGGTCGGGCCGCGCACGTCCTGGGGCGAGGCGAGGCCGTGCGGCGGTGGCCTGGCCGCCGACGGTTGTGCCCCGGCTCCGTGCCGTCCCTGCCCCCGCCCCTATGGTGCGCCTCATTCCAGTTCGGGCCCCGCCGACGGCGCTTCCGGCACCGGGCGGCAGGCCCCGGGACCGGGCTCGTTAGGCTGGGGCCCGGTGCACCTGAGCGAGGAGGCGGTGCCCATGGGCCCGGTGGTGGATTCGGTCAGCCGCAGTTCCGGACACACCTTCAGCAAGGACGTCCTGCCACGGATCCGCCTTCTGGCGGGGCTGGGTGTGGAGGGTGACGCCCACCTGGGCGCCACCGTTCAGCACCTGTCCCGGATCGCGGTGAATCCCGACCAGCCCAACCTGCGCCAGGTCCACCTGGTGGCCGCCGAGCTCCTGGAGGAGGTCGGCGAGGCGGGATTCGCGGTCTCCCCGGGCCAACTGGGTGAGAACATCACCACCCGCGGTCTGGATCTGCTGTCCCTGTCCGCGGGCACCGTCCTGGCCTTCGGTGACGGGGCCAGCGTGCGGGTCACCGGCCTGCGCAATCCCTGCGCGCAGATCGACGGTTTCTCCCGGGGGCTGCTCAAACAGGTTCTGCGTCGCGGGGAGGACGGCAACGTGGTGCGCAGGGCCGGAGTCATGGGCGTCGTGCTGACCAGCGGCACCGTCGAACCCGGTATGCCGGTGCGCGTGCGGGTGCCCCGGGGCGCCCACACACCTCTGGAACGGGTGTGAAAGGAAGTCTTCGAGGTCTTCGACACCCGTGAGGCCGACAGTTCGGAATCGGCGTGCCGGGCGGCGCGTTCTCCGACGAGCTTCTCCGGCCGGGTGCTGCGGCGTTTGCGGGGGATCGGGGCCGAGCGCGACCCGCGTGGTGTGGTGCGCTACGACCACCCGGTGCCGGGCTGAGGCGGTCGGGGCCGTCCACCGCCCGGACCGGGCCCGGTGCCTCAGCTCTCGCCGCGCTGCAGGAGGCGTTCGTGGCGCTGGCGGGCGGCCTGGGCCGAGCCCAGCCCGAGTCCGAAGGCGATCTCCTGCCAGGTCATGCCGCGTCCCTTGGCCATCTGGAGCAGTCCGGCCTCCAGTTGGTCGAACTCGGCGCGCGCCCAGGGCACCAGGGTCAGGGCGGCGGTGAGGTCGTCCTGGTCCACGGCCGGGGCGCCGGGCTCGGGGGGTGCGCCGCCCGCGGCCAGGTCGGCGACGCGCCGCAGGGCGTCCAGGGGCGCCATGGGCATGCGTGCCTCGTCCCAGCGGGTGCGGTGCTCTCCGGTTGCGTGGCGTTCGGTGATGCGCAGCAGCGCCTCGTGGGTGCGCATGCGGCGGGCGCTTCGCGGGTCGGGTCGGGTGAAGGCGCTCTCGCGCTGTTCCTCGCTCATGCCTCCAGCATGAAGACGCAAACACCCAGTTGTCAACGAATAATTTTCAACATTTTGTTCACGCCGGCTTCCGGCCGTCCAGGAACTCCGCGAAGGTCAGCTTGCCCACGGCCCGGTCCGGGGCCAGATGGCCCCCGGCGCGGTAGGCCGCGAAGACGGCGCCCGGCAGGCGCACGGGCACCGTCCGCAGATCCGTCCCCGCCCAGCGCTGGTAGGCCGCGGCCAGGTCGCGGAAGGACTCCACGCGCGGGCCGCCCATGTCCGCCACGCGCCCGGCCGGAGCGCGGCCGACCAGGTGTGCCAGCCGGGAGGCGACCTCCTCGACCGCCACGGGCTGCACGTCCACGTCGGGGACGGGCATGAAGGGCAGGCGGGCCGCGCCCGCGCACAGCCTGAGCACCAGGTCGTGGAACTGGGTGGCGCGCAGCACCGTCCACCCCAGACCGGAGGCCGCCAGCGCGCTCTCCACGGTGTGCTTGGCCTTGTAGTAGCCGAGCGGAACCCGGTCCACGCCGACGATGGAGACGTAGACCAGGTGCGCCACCCCCGCCTCGCGGACCGCGCGGACCAGGTGGGTGGCCGACTCGATGTCGCCGCCCGAGGGCGCGCTGGCGCAGTGCACGACGGTGTCCACGCCCCGGACCGCTTCGGCCAGCCCGGTGCCCCGGCGCAGGTCCACGGCGAAGGACGCGGGGTCCTCGGGGTCGGGTCGGCGGCTCAGGACGCGCACCTGGTGCCCGGTGCGGCGCAGGCGTTCCACCACGGGACGTCCCAGGGTGCCGGTGCCGCCGGTGACGAGGACTGTCTTCATGGGCGCTCCTTCGCTTCCTGGAGGACCCATGCTAGGTCTCGGGGAACCTGACACGTCGGTCCCCGCCGGGACTCCCCGGGGCGTGTCCGCGCCGGGACGCGCCGCCGACCGCCCTGACCAGGGGGCGGTGGTGTCTTCGCCGCCCGGTGTCCGGTTAGAGTGCTGGCGGCGTCGGCACAGCGGAGCGGCCGAGCGAGCGGTGAGGGAGTGTGCCCATGTCCGGGATCGCCGGGAGACTGACGGCAGCGGTCGGCGCGGAGCAGGTGGTCACCGACCCCGCCGTCCTGGAGGGCTACTCCCACGACGAGGCCGAGTGGGCTCCCCACGGTGCCCCGGCCGCGCTCGTGCGCCCGCGCCACACCCAGGACGTGGCGGCCGCGGTGACCGTGTGCGCGGAACTGGGCGTCCCGGTGGTCGGGCGCGGAGCCGGGACTGGGCTGTCGGGCGCGGCCAACGCCGTGGACGGCTGGGTCGTGGTCTCCTTCGAGCGGATGAACCGGGTCCTGGAGGTCGACCCCGTACAGCAGACCGCCACCGTGCAGCCCGGCGTGGTCAACAACGACCTGCGCGAGCGGGTGGCCCGGGACGGCCTGTGGTACCCGCCGGACCCGGCCTCCGCGTCCTGGTCGACGATCGGCGGCAACGTGGCCACCAACGCGGGCGGCCTTTGCTGCGTCAAGTACGGCGTCACCCGCGACTACGTGCTGGGCATGGAGGCGGTCGTGGGCTCGGGCGAGGTGGTGAGGCTGGGCCGGACCACCGCCAAGGGCGTGACCGGCTACGACCTGTGCGGGCTCATGGTGGGCTCGGAGGGGACACTGGGCCTGGTCACCGAGGTGACGCTGCGGATGCGGCCGCTGCGCACCGGCACCGAGCACACCGTGGTGGGCTACTTCGACTCCTTGGCGGAGGCCGGAAGGGCCGTCGCGGCGGTCTCGGCGGCCGGGGTGGTGCCCTCGGCGATGGAGCTGATCGACCGGTTCTGCCTCCAGGCGGTGGACGACTGGAAGAACATGGGGCTGTCCGCCGAGGGCGAGGTGCTGCTGCTGGCGCGCAGCGACCAGCCCGGGGCGGCGGGCGAGGAGGAGGCCGACCGCGTCCTGGCGTGCTTCGAGGCCGAGGGCGCGGTCTACGCGGTGCGCTCCACCGACGAGGAGGAGGCCGAGGCCCTGTTCGAGGCCCGCCGCCTGGCCTACCCGGCTCTGGAGCGGCTCGGCCCGCTGCTGACCGAGGACATGTGCCTGCCCAAGGCGAAGGTGCCCCTGATGCTGGAGCGCATCGAGGCGATCGGCAGGCGCTTCGACACCCGCATCGGCAACATCGCGCACGCCGGTGACGGCAACCTGCACCCGCTGTTCATCGTCCCGGCCGGTGACGAGGACGCCAAGAAGCGCGCGCAGGAGGCCTTCGAGGTGATCGTGGACGAGGCGATCGCACTGGGCGGCACGGTCACCGGCGAGCACGGCGTCGGCCTGCTCAAGATGCGCGGCGCCGCCCGGGAGATGGGTCCGCACGTGCTCGCCATGCACCGGGCCGTCAAGGACGCCTTGGACCCGAGGGGCATCTTCAATCCGGGCAAGGTCTTCGCCGCGTCCTAGCCCACGGGGGCGGGGCGCGGACGGCGGGGCGCGGGGCCGTGAGAAGGGTGGAACCGGTCGGGGAGCGGGCGGCGTCTCAGGGGGCAGGAACCGCACCGCGCACGAGGAGAGCCCCATGGAGACCACCACCGTCCTGGTTCTGGTGATCGCGGCCCTGGTGGCCGTCGGCGTGACCGGGGCGGCGGTCGCGGGCTCGGCCGCCGACCGCCGCCGCTCCCGCGGCCTGTCCCTGTGGGCCTCGCGGGAGGGGTGGCGCTACGACCGCGAGCGGCCCGAGCTGGTCGACCGCTTCGAGGGAGCCCCCTTCCTGGAACGGCGGTCCAACGCCCGGGCCAGGCACGTGCTCTGCGCCGAACTGCGCGGACGCCGGGTCCTGGCCTACGAGTACGGCTACGCCGCGCCCCACCCCCAGCAGCGGCACCGCACCGTCGCGCACGTGTACACCGTGGTGGCGGTGGCCCTTCCGGCGGGCGTGCCGCTGCTCCAGGCGGAGGAGGTCGGCACCGGTGCGCCCCAGCCCAGGACGGACGGCGCCAGCGCCTGGACCGCGGGCGAGGCCGCCTTCGACGAGCGGTTCGCCGTGGTGACCGACGACGGGGCCTTCGCGGCGGCCGTCCTGGGGGAACCGGTGCGGGAGTGGCTGCTCTCGCGCGGGGGCGTGTGCCCGTTCCGCCTCGGCGGCCGGTACCTGCTGGCCTGGGAGCGCGGACCGCTGGAGACCGCTCGCGTCCGGGAGCGCGCCGACGCGGCGATCGGCCTGCTGGAGCGGGTTCCGTCCGGTGTCTGGGGGAGCGCGCAGGACACCCTGGGGTGAGCGCTCTTCCGGGGCCGGGCGCAGCGGACGGCGTCAGGGGCGGTGCCCCTCACTCCCGGGGCGCGGTGCCGGTGAACGCGGCACGCAGTCGGCGCACCCCCTCGGTGATCTCGGCGGTCCCGGCCGCGCCGCCGTAACTGAGCCGCAGGTGCGGGGCGGTCGGCTCCGCCGGGAAGTAGGCCTGGCCGGCGGCCACCGCCACCCCGGCGCGCAGTGCCGCCGACACGAGCGCGGCCTCGTCGGTCTCAGAGGGAAGCCGGAGCCACAGGTGGTACCCGCCCGCGGGCAGGTGCGGCTCCGCCAGTTCGGGCAGTTCACGTGCCAGGGCCGCGGCCATGGCCGTGCGGCGCTCGCGCAGGCCCGCCGCGACCGCGCGCAGGTGTCGTCCCCATGCGGGGGAGCCGACCAGCTCCAGCACGGCCTCCTGGAGGGGACGCGCCACGAAGAAGCTGTCCACCAGTTGGATCGCGCGCAGGCGCCGCGTCACCGGTCCCCGAGCGGCGATCGCCCCGACGCGCAGACTGGGAGAGGTCGCCTTGGTCAGCGACCGCACGTGCACCACGGTGCCGTCGGGGTCCTCGGCCGCCAGCGGGGGCGGCGGTGCGGCGGCGTCGGCGTGCGCCAGGTGGCGGGCGAAGTCGTCCTCCACGACGAACGCGCCCGCGGCGCGCGCGATCCGCACCACCTCGCCCCGCCTGGCCGGAGCCAGGACCGTTCCGGTGGGGTTGTGGAAGAGGGGCTGGCACACCAGCACACGGGCACCGCTGGCGGTGAACGCCTCTTCCAGCAGGTCGGCGCGGATCCCCTCGGAGTCGACCGGGACGGGAACGGGCCGCAGGCCCGCGGCCCGCACGATGGCCAGCAGACCGGGATAGGTGGGCGACTCCACCAGCACGGGCGCCCCCGGATGGGCCAGGGCGCGCAGCGCGGTGGTCAGAGCGCTCTGCCCGCCCGCGGTGACCAGTACGTCGGCCGCGCCGACGGAGCCGCCGATCTGACGGGCGAACCAGCCGCGCAGCTCCTCCACCCCTTCCGCGGGCGGTCGTGCCCAGGCTCCCGGCCGCCGTCCCGCGCGGGCCAGTGCGGCGCCCATGGCCTGCTCGGGCTGGAGAGCGGGGTGCAGGTAGCCGCCGTTGAACACGATGACTCCCAGGGCGGGTGGGGTGAGGGTGGCCAGCACCCCTGAGGCGTCCACGGTGCGCGGAACCGGCTCGCCGGAGGCCGCCGCCGTCTCGGCGCTCAGCGCGACCTCCTGCCATGAGGTGTCGCCGACCGGGCGCCCGGAGGCGCCCGCGCCCGCACGGAACGCCCCGGCGCCGGGGCGGGTGACCACCACGCCCTCGGCGACCAGCGCCGCGACGGCCCGCGACACGGTCACCGGACTCACTCCGTAGCGGTCCACGAGTGCCCTACTCGACGGCAGCTTCTCCCCAGGGGAGTAGCGGTCGACCTCCCTGCGCAGAAAGTCCGCCAGTTCTCGCACACTGCTACGCTGTTTCATGAAGATACAAGATAGCGCTATCGAAGCGCGTGGAGTAGCGGTGCTCGGCGCGACGCTGTGCGCGGCGTTCGGCGTCCTCGGGTTCTCGTTCACCCTCCCGGCCACCGCGTGGGCCCTGGAGGGCTTCGGGCCCTGGAGCGTGGCGGTGGTGCGGTGCGCGCTGGCCGCCGCGCTGGCGGGCTGCTGCCTCGCGGCTGTGCGCGCCCCGCTGCCCGACCGCGTCCACCGGCGGGGCATCGCCGTAGTCGCGCTGGGCTGCGTGGTGGCGTTCCCGCTGTTCAGCACGCTCGCGCTCCAGGCCTCCTCGACCTCCCACGCCGCGGTCGTGGTCGGGCTGCTGCCGCTCACCACCGCCGTGTTCGCCCTGCGCCGCAGCCCGGTGCGTCCCCCGCGCCGGTTCTGGGCGGCCGCGGTGTGCGGCGCCGCGGCCGTAGTCGCGTTCGCGCTGGTGCGCAGCGGCGGAACACCCGGCCCGGCCGACCTATACCTGCTGGCGGCACTGGTGCTGTGCGCCGCGGGCTACGCCGAAGGCGGTCGGCTGGCCGCGCACATGCCGGGCTGGCAGGTCATCGCCTGGGCGCTGGTCGCCGCCGCGCCGCTGACCGTGCCCGCCGCGCTGTGGGCTCTGGCCGCCGAGCCGGTGGACGCCGCGCCGCGCGCACTCGCGGGTATGGCCTACCTCGCCGCGGTGTCGCAGTTCGGCGCGTTCGTGGTCTGGTACCGGGGGATGGGCGCGATGGGCGTCGCGCGGGCCAGCCAGCTCCAGCTCGCCCAGCCGCTGTTGACCCTGATGTGGGCGGTGCTGCTGGTGGGAGAGCCGCTGACCCCGGCCGCGCCCGCCGCGGCCGTCGTCGTCCTCGTGTGCGTCGCCGTCACCCAGAGGTCGCGCGGGTGAACCCCCCGAACGTGGCGCGCGCCTTTTCGAGGGGACTGGGGAGCGCTCCCGGGACACGTGTCTCAGTCCAGGTGCGCGGTGTCGTTGAAGGCCAGCACCGATGCCGGACGGCCCGGGGAGTAGCGCAGCACTGTCAGTGCGGCGTTGGCCGGGGCCAGTGTCGTCCAGCGCCACACGGGAGCGTCGAGCGCGACGCACACGATCCATGCGACCAGGTAGGCATGGGTAATGACGGCTTCGTGCCGTTCGTGCTCCCCCTCCACCGGGCCGGTGAAGCGCTTCAGCGCACGGCGGGCCATGGCGGGCCCGGATAGGCGCTCGTGTTCTGGAAGGGAGGCGACGAAGCCGAGCACGCCGTCGGCGTGCTCTTGCGGCAGTTCCGCGCGCAGTGGCAGGTGGGGGGCGTAGTCACCCGCCTCGGGTACCCGCACGGGAGTGGTGCCCAACTCCCTCGCGGCCAGTCGCGCGGTCTGGGTGGTGCGTGCGAGGGGGCCGTGGTGGAGCCTGTCCACCCCGGCATGGCGCAGGCGACGGCCGAGCGAGGCGGCCTGGTGGCGGCCCTTCTCGGTCAGTGAGCCGTTCTCGTGTTCGGCCTCGGCGTGCCGGGCCAGGTAGAGGTGGCGGGTCGCGGGCACGGTGGTCCTGCCTTCTTTTCGGGGCTTCGCCGGTTCGATTCCGCGCGGCCGGGTCCGGTTCGCGCGGGTGAACCCCCCGAACGTGGTGTGCGCCTCCCCGGCGGGTGGTGTGAGATGGCGGCCTGTACGGGTAGGGGCGCCAACGCGGCACGGAGGGTGCCGGAAAGAGTCCAGCTGAGGGGGCAGCCATGGCCGACACGCTCAACGGCCGTCGGGTCGCGATTCTGGCCGCGGACGGGGTCGAGCAGGTCGAACTCGTCACACCGCGCAAGGCGCTGAACGAGGAGGGCGCCACCGTCGACCTGGTCTCGCTCAAGTCCGGGCGGATCCAGGCGATGAACGGCGACATCGAACCGGCGGACACCTTCGACGTGGACCGCGTGGTGTCCGGAGTCGGGGTGGACGACTACGACGCCCTGGTGGTCCCCGGTGGGACCGTCAACCCGGACAACCTGCGCTCGGACGAGAACGCGGTGGGGTTCGTGCGCGACTTCGTGGCCGCGGGCAAGCCCGTGGCAGCCATCTGCCACGGGCCGTGGATCCTGGTGGAGGCCGACGTGGTGCGGGGGCGCACCGTGACCTCCTACCCCAGCCTGCGCACCGACATCCGCAACGCGGGCGGGACCGTGGTCGATGAGAAGGTGGTCACCGACCAGGGGGTCACCACCAGTCGCAACCCCGACGACCTGCCCGCCTTCTGCGAGCGCATCGTCCGCGAGTTCGCCGCGAAGTAGGCGGCCTCCCGCGAGGGCCTGGCAGTGAAGACGGGGCGGTGGGAGCCGATCGGCTCCCACCGCCCCGTCTTCGTTCGGCCGCGGCTACCCCTCTTCGGGCTTCTCGGGGTGGCGGCGCAGGTGGACGATGGCCGCGATGAGCCCGCCCCACAGCAGGACCATGGCGACGGCCATCATGACGATCGCGCTGGTGGTCATCAGCGTTCCCCTTCCTTGGTCGTGGCGTCCTCGGTGTCGGCGTCCTGTCCGGCCAGGGCGTCGGCGCGCTTCCAGGGGAAGAGCGAGACCACGATCCCGAAGACGATCGCCCCGATGGCCAGGCCCCAACCGGCGATCAGCAGGAACCCGGTCGAGTAGCCGGCGTAGTTCTCGGTCAGTTCCGTGCGCAGGCTGTCCCACATCATGAAGCCGAGCAGGATCGGGGTGACCACGCCCAGGACGGCCTTCCACCACAGGCCGAGCCGGATCGAGGAGATCGCGTTGGTGTGCTCCTGGAACATCGGCAGCTTGCGTGCGATCCAGCCGAAGACCACGATCATGACGAGCCCGGCCAGTGCGATGCCGTACTGGTTGATGAAGTGGTCGAACACGTCGAGGAAGTGCAGCCCCTCGGGCGTGGGGAAGAGCAGGATCGAGGCCAGCGCGGTGGCGCCGCCCACCAGCAGCACGGCCTGGGTGCGGCCCAGGCCGGTGCGGTCCTGCACCGCGGAGATGATCACCTGGACGATGCTGATCAGCGAGCTCAGGCCCGCGATCACCAGGGAGCCGAAGAAGAGCACCCCGAACAGCGCGCCGCCGATGGGCAGGGTCGAGATGATCTGCGGGAAGGCGACGAAGGCCAGGCCGATGCCGTTGGCGGCGACGTCCTCGACCCCGGTGCCCGCGGCGGTGGCCATGAAGCCCAGGGCGGCGAACACGCCGATGCCCGCGAGCAGTTCGAAGGAGCTGTTGGCGAAGCCAGCCACCATCGCCGAGCCGGTCAGGTCGGCCTTGCGGCGCAGGTAGGAGGCGTAGGTGACCATGATGGCGAAGCCCACGGACAGGGAGAAGAAGATCTGCCCGTAGGCGGCGATCCAGACGCTGCCGTCGAGCATGGCGCCCCAGTCGGGTGTGAACAGGGCGTTCAGGCCGGTCACGGCCCCGTCGAGCGTGAGCGCCTGCACGACCAGGACCAGGAACAGCACCAGCAGCAGCGGGATGAAGACCTTGTTGGCCTTCTCGATGCCGTTGCGCACGCCCAGCGCCAGGATGAGCAGGACCACGGCCCACACGCCCACGAGCGGCCAGGCCACGCCCGCGACGTAGCCCGAGACCATGCCGGGTCCCTCGCTCATCTGGAGGAAGTCCTCGAAGAAGAACGCGTTGGGGTCGTCGCCCCACTGCTGCCCGATGGAGAACCACGCGAACCGGGCGGCCCAGGCCACGATCACGGCGTAGTAGACCGCGATGACGAAGCAGACGGCCACCTGCCACCAGCCGATGGCCTCGGCGGGCCGGGTGATGCGCCGGTAGGACAGGGGCGCGGATGAGCGGTAGCGGTGCCCGATGCTGTACTCCAGGATCAGCAACGGGATTCCGGCGGTGAGCAGGGCGATGAGGTAGGGCAGCATGAAGGCGCCGCCGCCGTTCTCGTAGGCGATGTAGGGAAATCGCCAGATGTTGCCCAGACCGATGGCGGAGCCGATCGCCGCCATCAGGAAGCCCGCGCGCGATCCCCAGTGCTCGCGAGTCTGTTGGACCATGTTCAGGTCTCCTAAATCATCCCGTAGTTCGCGATTCGCACGCTAGCAGGAGTTGGCCTGGCCAGCATCGTGGGGCGCGGAGCCTGGACAGGGTGTCACCCCACGATGCTCCCTTCGTTTGCTTTTGTCCAGACTCGCACGAGGGACGGAAACGACAAGGGGCACTTACCGGAAACCTTCAGCCGTCCTTGCCCGCACGCGGCGGCGAACGCCGGGGGCCGGGAGCGTCTCTTGCGGAACCGGCCGGTTCCCGGCGGGCGCGGGCCCGGGACCACAAGGGCGCGGCCGGGGCCTGCCGGGCCGTGGCACGCGGACGCGCCCCGCCCCGGCCGACCCCGGCCGACCGTCGCGGGCTACTACGCGCCGCGGTGGCGCGGGCGTGCGCGCAGGCGCGCGTTGGGCAGCTCCGGGGCGGGGAGGGCCGCGTCGTCGTCGGCCGCGACCGCGGCGAAGCGCCGCCCGTGCGCGCCGACGGCGCCGTTCCGGTCGTCCTCCCAGGCGCGGCGGGCCCGCACGATCTCGTCGTGGTCGCGGCCGACGAAGTTCCACCACATGACCAGGTCCTCGGTGAAGGGTTCTCCGCCGATCACCAGCACGTGCGCGGTCTCTTCGGCCCGCAGTTCCAACTCCGTGCGCCCCTCGCCCGCGTAGAGCAGCGCACCGGCCTCGACGTCGTGGCCGAGGACCCGCACGGGCGCGTCCAGGGGCAGGACGCCGTGTTCGAAGGACGCGTCCAGGGGCAGGCGCACCCGGGCCCCGGGCTCCAGCACGACCTCGGCGCCCATGAGCGGGGTGTGCACGCGGGCGGGGGAGCGGCGGCCTTCCACCTCTCCGGCGATCACCGTGACCCTGGCCCCCGGCGCGTCCGTGCCGGGCAGGTCGAAGACGGGCAGGTCGGCGTGGTGTTCGAAGCGGGCCGGTCCCTCGCGGTCGTCCTCGGGCAGGGCGATCCACAACTGGGCGCCGTGCAGCAGCGGTGGGGCGTCGGCGGGGGAGCGCTCGGAGTGGGCGACGCCGTGTCCGGCGGTCATGAGGTTGAGCTGGCCGGGGCGGACCAGTTGGTCCGAGCCCAGGCCGTCCAGGTGGTGGACCGAGCCCCGGACCAGCCAGCTCACGGTCTGCAGGCCGATGTGGGGGTGCGGCGGGACCTGCATGCCGGGGCCGTCGGCGACGCCGGTTGGCCCGTAGACGTCGGCGAAGCACCACGCGCCGACCATGCGGCGGTTCTTCCCGGGCAGTGCGCGGCGGACCAGCATGGCGCGCGGGCCGCCGAGCGGGACCTCGCGCGGTTCGAGGAGTTCGGTGCCGCCGGGGACGGCGGTGCCGACGGGGTCGACCTCTCCGCCGCAGACGCGCTCTTCGGCGGGATGGGTGTCCAGGTTGCTCACTCTGCCGAAGGTAGCCGAGGCGGGTCGGTCCTGGCATATCCGGAGAAGTCAGAGGCCGCAACGGCGCGGCCCGGTGTTGGCGGACACCGCGTCGGGGTACGAACACAGGAGTGCGCGGGCGGTGGAACACCGTCGGCGGGAGAAGCGCCCGCGGGAGCGTACACCAGCCATCGGGAGGCGCGCCGTGGCCGTCGCCGAACGCTACGACCAGATCGCGGAGAACCACGGAGAAGTGGAACGCGTGGTCAGCACGTACCGCAGCCTCGTCGAGACCCCGTCCTTCCTCAGGGCGCTCGGCCCCGTCCAGGGGACCTCCGTCCTGGACTTCGGGTGCGGGACAGGCGCTTACACCCGGCTCCTGAGACGGCGGGGCGCGCACCCCGTCGTGGGCGTGGACATCTCCCCCGGCATGGTCGGGGCCGCGCGGCTGATCGAGGAACGACAGCCCCTGGGCCTGAGGTACGAGGTCCACGACATGGCCGACATGCCCGCCCTGGGCGCCTTCGACACGGTGGTGGCGGTCGCCGTCCTGCACTACGCGGGCGACCGGCGCATGCTCGACCGCATGGTGTTGCGGGCGAGGGAGAACCTGGTCCCCGGAGGGCGGCTGCTGGCCTATGTCGGCAACCCCCGGCTCCCCTCCGGAACAGCGCAGATGAACGGGTTCGTCATCGACATGCCCGAGCACCCCGTCGACGGAGCCCCCTGCCCGGTCACCATCCCCACGGCCCCGCCCACGGTCCTGCCGACCCGCTACTGGAGCTGTGAGGCCATGGAGGACTCTCTGCGCGGCGCGGGGTTCGACCGGGTGCGCTGGGAGCCCGTCGAGGGCATTCCCCCGGGGGCGGGGGAGCCGCTCAACCTCCTGCTCAGCGCGCGCGTTTCCGCCTAGGACGACCGTCGGCCCGGGCACGGGCGGACGCGGGAGGAGGGTTCGCGCACGTGTGCGGCCCGGAACGGCCGGGGCCGGGCGCGCCCGGCCCCGGCCGTTCCGGGCCGGCGGGGACGGGTGCCGAAGCGCTTCGCGTCGTGGCAGGTCCGGGCCCCTCTGGTGCAAGGGGGTGTTCTTGCCGTAGTCTGGAAAGCGCTTTCACACGGAAAGGTGGTAACAACCTATGGGTGATCACGTGCTGGGTGTCGCCATGAACGGCGTCACCGGACGCATGGGGTACAGGCAGCACCTGACCCGGTCTGTCCTGGCCATCCGGGAGGCGGGCGGCGTACGCCTGCCCGACGGCTCCCGGATCATTCCCGAGCCCGTCCTGGTCGGACGCTCCGAGCACAAGCTGCGCGAGATCGCCGAACGCCACGGAATCGAGCGCTGGTCAACCGACCTGGACGGTGTGCTCTCCGACGACGACATCACGGTCTACTTCGACTCGCAGATCACGCACGCCCGCGAGGCGGCCGTGCGCGCCGCCATCGCCGCGGGCAAGCACGTCTACGTCGAGAAGCCCACCGCCAGCACGCTCAGCGCCGCTCTGGAGCTGGCCAAACTGGCCCGCGACGCGGGCGTGCGCAACGGCGTGGTCCAGGACAAGCTCTTCCTGCCCGGCCTGCTCAAACTGCGCAGGCTGGTCGAGAGCGGCTTCTTCGGCCGCATCCTTTCGGTGCGCGGCGAGTTCGGCTACTGGGTCTTCGAGGGCGACTGGCAACCCGCCCAGCGCCCCAGCTGGAACTACCGCGCCGAGGAGGGCGGCGGCATGGTGCTGGACATGTTCCCGCACTGGCACTACATCCTGGAGCACCTGTTCGGCCCGGTGCGCGCGGTGACCGCCAAGGTCGCCACCCACATCCCGCGCCGCTGGGACGAGGAGGGCCGGCCCTACGAGGCCACGGCCGACGACTCGGCCTACGGCATCTTCGAACTGGACGGCGGCGTCATCGCCCAGATCAACTCCTCCTGGAACGTGCGCGTGGCCCGCGACGAACTCGTGGAGTTCCAGGTCGACGGCACCCACGGCAGCGCCGTGGCGGGGCTGCGCTCCTGCCGGGCCCAGCACCGCTCGGCCACGCCCAAGGCTGTCTGGAACCCCGACCTGGAGGACCTGGGGCGCTACCGGGAGCAGTGGGAGCCCGTGCCCGACAACACCGAGTTCCCCAACGGGTTCCGCGCCCAGTGGGAGGACTACCTGCGCCACGTGGTCCTGGACACCCCCTTCCCGCACGACCTGCTCTCGGGCGCGCGCGGCCTCCAGATGGCCGAGGCCGGCCTCCAGTCGGCGCGCACCGGACGCACGATCGAACTGGACGAGGTCAGCCTCGCATGAGCACACTCCTGCTGCCCGCCGCCGACGGCACCGCCGCCCCCTACACCCTGAGCGGCGCCACCGTCGACGCCTCCCCGCTTCCCCCCTCCCGTTCGCGCACGGCCTACGCGGCGGCCCACGTTGTCGCCGACCCCCTGGCGGCAAACGCCCCCGGCGCCCCGGCCCGCCTGGACTGGGAGGCCACCCTGGCCTTCCGCCACCACCTGTGGGACCAGGGTCTGGGCGTGGCCGACGCCATGGACACCGCCCAACGCGGCATGGGCCTGGACTGGGCCGCCACCGCCGAGCTGATCCGCAGGTCGGGTGCGGAGGCCGCCGCCCGCGGCGCCGCCCTGGCCTGCGGGGTGGGCACCGACCAGCTCGATCCTTCGCGGGCCGATCTGGAAAGCGTTATCACCGCGTACGGTGAGCAGCTCGACGTCGTCCAGGGCGCCGGAGCCACCCCCATCCTCATGGCCTCGCGCGCCCTGGCAGCGGTCGCCTCGGGCCCCGACGACTACGCCAAGGTCTACGCCGACCTGCTGGGCCGTGCCGACCAGCCCGTCATCCTGCACTGGCTGGGCACCGCCTTCGACCCGGCCCTGGCCGGGTACTGGGGCTTCGCCGACCCGGCCGAGGCGATCGAGCCGGTGGCGGCACTGATCGCCGAGCACGCGGCGAAGGTGGAGGGCATCAAGGTCTCCCTGCTCGACGCCTCGCTGGAGGTGCGGCTGAGGCGGCTGCTGCCCGAGGGCGTGCGCCTGTACACAGGCGACGACTTCAACTACCCCGACCTCGTCCTGGGCGACGAGCAGGGCCACTCCGACGCCCTGCTGGGCGTGTTCGCGGCCATCGCCCCGGCCGCCGCCCGCGCGCTGGCCGCCCTGGACGAGGGCGACACCGAACGGTACCGGGCCCTGATGGACCCCACGGTCCCGCTGGCCCGCCACCTGTTCGCCGAGCCCACCTTCTACTACAAGACCGGCGTGGCCTTCCTGGCCTGGCTCAACGGCCACCAGAAGGGCTTCCACATGGTGGGCGGGCTGCACAGCGCCCGCGACCTGCCCCACTTGGCCCAGGCGGTGCGCCTGGCCGACGCAGCCGGGGCCCTGACCGACCCGGACCTGGCCGCGGCACGCATGCGGGCGCTCCTCCAGGTGTCAGGAGTCGACCAGTGACCGCGGTTCCCGAGGGCGCCGCGGCGCCCTCCGCGCGGACCACCGGCTCGGCGGTCGTGCCCGGCGCGGTGGACGTGCCCTCCGGGCGACCCGCCGCGGTGCCCACCCCCGAACCGGGCGACCCGCGCCTGGCACGGCTCTCGCTCAACCAGGCCACCGTCAAGTACTGGAACCTGACCCAGGCCGTGGACGGCTGCCTGCGCGCCGGGCTGCCCGCCATCGGAACGTGGCGCGATCCGGTCGCGGAGACGGGCCTGGCCAAGGCGGCCGCCTTGCTGCGCCGTTCCGGGCTGCGCGTGTCCTCGCACTGCCGCGGCGGGTTCCTCACCGGACCGGATCGGGCCGCGGCGCTGGAGGACAACCGGCGCGCCGTGGACGAGGCCGCCGAGCTCGGTGCTCCCTGCCTGGTCATGGTCGTGGGCGGGATGCCCGACGGCGAGCGCGACCTGGTCGGGATCCGCGAGCGGGTGGCGGACGGTATCGCCGAGTTGGCCCCCTACGCCCTGGAGCGGGGGGTACGGCTCGCGTTGGAGCCCCTGCACCCGATGTTCTGCGCCGACCGTGCCGTGCTCTCCACACTGGGCCAGGCCCTGGACCTGGCCGAACGCTTCGACGCGGCCGCCGTCGGCGTGGTGGTGGACGCCTACCACGTGTGGTGGGACCCCCAGGTGTGGGAGCAGATCGCCCGCGCCGGGGCGGGCGGGCGCATCGCCTCCTTCCAGGCCTGCGACTGGGAGCTGCCCATCCCCGCCGACGCCCTGCTGGGGCGCGGCATGGTCGGCGACGGCCACGCCGACGTGCGCGCCCTGCGCCGCGCGGTGGACGCGGCCGGTTACGACGGCGACATCGAGGTGGAGATCTTCAACGAGCGGATCTGGTCGGCCGACGGCGACGACGTCATCGCCACCCTGGCCCGACGCCACGTCCAGCACGTCCTGTGAGGCCCCGGGGGCGCACGCGCCCCCGGCCCCCCGAGCTCAAGGAGCGAGTTTGAACTTCGACGGAATCCTCTTCTTCCCCTTGACCCCCTTCGATTCCGAAGGAGGAGTGAACGAGGACGTGCTGGCCGAGCACGTCGCCTCGGGCGTGGAGCACGGCGCGGGAGGGGTGTTCGCGGCCTGCGGCACCGGTGAGGTGCACGCCCTGTCGGCCGCCGAGCACGCCGCGGTGGTGCGGCGGTCGGTGGAGGTCACCGCGGGCCGCGTGCCGGTGGTGGCCGGTGCGGGCGGCAGCGTGGGCACCGCCATCGAGCAGGCCCGCGCGGCCCGCGAGCTGGGCGCGGACGCGATCCTGCTGCTGCCGCCCTACCTGGTGGGCGCGCCTCAGGCGGGGCTGGTGGACTACGTGCGCACCGTGGTCGCGGCCTCCGACATCCCGGTGGTGGTCTACCAGCGCGGAACGATGGTCTTCACCCCCCAGAGCGCGGCGGAGCTGGCCTCGATCCCGCAGGTGGTGGGGATCAAGGACGGAGTGGGCGACCTGGGCCGGATGCACCAGATCGTGATGGCGGTGCGCGACCTGCGCGGCGAGGAGTTCACCTTCTTCAACGGACTGCCCACGGCGGAGCTGACCGTGGCGGCTTACCGGTCGGTGGGCGTGCCGCTGTACTCCTCGGCGGCGTTCGCGTTCGTGCCCGAGGTGGCCGACGCCTTCTACCGCGCCTTCCACTCCGGTGACGCGCTGGCCGACACCCTGATGCGCGAGTTCTTCGAGCCGCTGGTGCGGCTGCGCGACCGGACGCCGGGGTACGCGGTGTCGCTGGTCAAGGCGGGCGCGCGACTGCGCGGGGCGGACATGGGCGGGGTGCGCGCGCCGTTCAGCGACCCCACCGCCGACGAGGAGGCCGAGCTGGCCGAACTGATCGAGACCGGCCTGTCCCTGGTCAAGGAGGGCTGAACGTGCGTGTCACCGAGGTCGGCGCCCGGGCCTTCCGGCTGCCGCTGCACCGGTCCTGGGACGGGGGCGTGGGCCGCAACGACGTCGTGGTGGTGCGGGTGGCCAGCGACTCCGGGCTGGTCGGCACGGGGTTCGCGTGGACCCCGCTGATCGGGGCCCGGGCGGTGGCGGCGCTGGTCAACGACGACCTGCGGCCCGCGCTGGTGGGCGCCGAGGCCCATCCGGCCCGGTGGGACGAGCTGCGCTGGCACCTGCGCGAGGCGGGCACCAGCGGGCTCACCCTGATGGCGCTGGCGGGAGTGGACATCGCCCTGTGGGACCTGCGCGCCCGCGCGGCCGAGTCGAGCCTGGTGGACCTGGTGGGTCGGCGCCGCGAGTCGGCGCCGGCCTACGGCAGCGGGGTCAACCTGGACTACTCCCTGTCCGACCTGTTGGAACAGGTGCGCGGCTGGGTGGAGGCCGGGCACGTCGCCGCCAAGATCAAGGTCGGCTCGCCCGACCCTGCCCGGGACGCCGAGCGGGTGGGCGCGGTGCGCGGGGTGCTGGGCCCGGACCGGCTGCTGATGGTGGACGCCAACCAGCGCTGGGACGTGCCCGGGGCGGTCCGGGCGCTGGACGCGCTGGAGGAGTTCGGCCCGCACTTCGTGGAGGAGCCCCTCCCAGCCGAGGACCTGGAGGCGCACGCCCGCCTGCGCGAGCGCACGCGGGTGCCCTTCGCCGTGGGTGAGAACCTGCGCACGGTCGCCGAGTTCGAGCGGGCCGTGGAGCTGGGGGTGTGCGACGTCGCCCAGCCCAACGTGGTGCGGGTGGGCGGCATCACCCCGTTCCTGCGTATCGCGGAGTCGATGGCGCGCCGCGGCGTGCCGGTGGCTCCGCACCTGTTGCCCGAGCTGTCGGGGCAGCTGGCGCTGTGCCTGTCCCGGGTGGCCATGGTCGAGGACATCGACCGGGCCTCCTTCGCCGCGCTGGGAGCGTTGGCCCGCCCCAGCGGGGTGGAGTTCGACCGGGGCCGGGTGCGCGCCGACACCGGCCGCGGCCACGGCCTGGTGTTCGCCGACACGCTCACACCGGTCGCGGACGCTTCCCCCTAGCACCGGGTCGCGACCGGAAAGGGGCCGGGACGCCCCGTGGCGGTGGCGTCCCGGCCCTTTCGCGGCCTCCCCGGCGGACCGGGACGGGGCTCCGGCCTCGCGGCCACCGGCGGGCGGTTCCGCGGCCTTCCGCCGCCGCACCGAAGGCACAAGAGTAGGGGTACTCAGGGGGACCGGGTGCGCGTACCGATGCGGGCGGGGCGGCCCGGTCCTAGGTTCGGGTCATGACCTCCCTCCTGGTGGGCCACGCCGCGGCGGCCCTGCACTTCGGTTTCCTCGCCTTCGTCGTGTTCGGAGGCGCGCTGGCCTGGCGCTGGCCCCGCATGTTCTGGGCGCACCTGGCGGTGGCGGCCTACGCCCTGGGCATCGTCATAGTCGACTGGCCGTGCTTCCTGACCGAGATCGAGAACTGGTCGCGTGCGCGCACCGGGCGGACGGTGATGGGGAACGGCTTCATCGACTTCTACCTGACCGGGAACCTGTATCCGCCCGAGCACCTGCTCACCTCGCGCCTGGTCATGGCCGCGATCGTGGCCCTGACCTGGGTAGTCGCCGGGTGGCTGGCCCTGCGCCGCCGCGCGGCGCGGCGGGTAGGGGTGTGAGCGGCCGGCGCCCGCGCCGGCACCGGACGGGCTGCGGGCCGAACGGCGCGGGGCGGGGCACGGCGGTGGTCCCCGGGAGCGGTTGACATTGACGCTGCGTCAACCCCTAGCGTCCGTGGGCATGACGATCACCGTTCCCGACACCCTCTCCTCCATGCGGCGCGTCCTGCGGGCCCCGGCCGCCGACCGCCCCGGCCTGCTGCGCTCGATGCTCGAACCCGTCCGGGGCATGTACCGCTACCTCCCCGGCGAGGTGGACCTGGCCGACATGCACCGGCGGTCGTTCGGATTCCCCCTGGACCGCGACGAACAGCGCTGCCTCGACGCGCTGGAGACGCTGGCGGCCGCCGGGGCCTGGGAGCGCATGCGGCGCGCGCTCGACGAGGCGCTGTCCGCGCTGCTGGCGGCGACCCCGGATCTGGAGGTCCCCGACATCACCGTGCTGTTCGTGCTCGGGGACCCCGGCGACGACCACTTCACGGGTCCCTGCCTGGGCGTGTCCGGCAACGGCGGGCTGTCGGGCTACATCGTGATCACCCTGTGGCCCTTCCCCGAGAACGTGGCGCGGCTGGAGGCCACCGCCGTGCACGAACTGCACCACAACCTGCGCTACGGGCCCGGCGGGGTGGTGTGGGACCCGGCGACCGTGACGGTCGGCGAGCACGTGGTCTCCGAGGGGCTGGCCGACGCGTTCGCCCGCGAACTGTACGGAGACGGACTCGGCCGCACCCGCATCGGTGTGCCGCCCCTGCGCGACGACGCGGTCTTCGACAAGGTCGTGTCCGGGCTCGGTGTGACCGGCATGGAGAACTTCACGGCCTGGGTACACGGCGACGCCAGCGCGCGGCGCTTCGGCGCCGCCCCGGTGGGGCTGCCGACCGGGGCGGGGTACGCCGTCGGCAACAGGCTGGTGGACGCCTACCTGGCCGCGACGGGCCGGACCGCTGCGCAGGCCCTGCGGGTCGAGAGCTCACGGGTCGTCGCCGCCGCACTCGGACGCGAGGGCTGACCGCCGGGCCGCGGGCGCGCCGAGCGTGCACGCGGCCCCCACGGCAGGTTCTGGTGCGGCGGGCGCCCGCGGTTCCTGTCGCCGTACGATCGTCCGAGGACGGCCCGGGCGGTCGGAGGGACCCGGCGGCGGGCCGCCACGGTTCGCCGGCGGACAGGCCGGCGACACGCCACAGCAAGGAGCCACGCGTTGAGCACCCCGCACGCCTTCCCCCTGGAGCCCGTTCCGATCCACGTGCCCGACGAGGTCCTGGACGACCTGCGCGCCCGCCTCACGTCGACCCGGGCGCCGCTGGACGAGGGAAACGAGGACTGGTCCTACGGCGTCCCCGACAGCTACCTGCGTGAGCTGGTCGCCCACTGGCGGGACGGCTACGACTGGCGCCGCGCGGAGGCCGCCATCAACGCCCACGAGCACTACCGGGTGAGCGTCGCCGGTGTCCCGGTGCACTTCATGCGCGAGCCCGGCCGCGGACCCCGGCCGATCCCGCTGATCCTCACCCACGGCTGGCCGTGGACGTTCTGGCACTGGTCGAAGGTGATCGGCCCGCTCGCCGACCCGGCCGCGTTCGGCGGCGACCCCGCCGACGCCTTCGACGTCATCGTGCCGTCCCTGCCGGGCTTCGGTTTCCCCGGCCCGCTCACCGGCTTTCCCGACGTCAACTTCTGGAAGGTCTCCGACCTCTGGCACACCCTGATGACCCGCACCCTGGGTTACGAGAGGTACGCCGCCGGGGGCTGCGACATCGGCGGGATCGTCTCCAGCCAGCTCGGCCACAAGTACGCCGACGAGCTGTACGGCGTCCACATCGGCTCCGGGCTGCCGCTCGACTTCTTCAACGGCCCCCGGGCCTGGGACTTCGCCCGGAACCGGCCCCTCACCGACGACCAGCCCGCCGACGTGCGCGCCAGGATGGTGGAGATGGACCACCGCTCGGCATCCCACCTGGCCGTCCACATGCTCGACGGGGCCACCCTGGCCCACGGGCTGAGCGACTCGCCCGCCGGCCTGCTCGCCTGGCTGCTGGAGCGCTGGAGGTCCTGGAGCGACAACGGCGGCGACGTCGAGTCGGTCTTCACCAAGGACGACCTGCTCACCCACGCCACGATCTACTGGGCGAACAACTCCATCGCCACGTCGATGCGCTACTACGCCAACGCCAACCGCTACCCCTGGGTCCCCGCCCACGACCGCACCCCGGTCGTGCAGGCCCCGGTCGGCCTCACCCTGGTCACGTACGAGAACCCGCCCGGCGTCCACACCGCCGACGAGCGCGTCAGGGCGTTCAGGGAGGGCCCGCAGGGCGCCTGGTTCAACCACGTCAACGTCACCGCCCACGAGCGCGGCGGCCACTTCATCCCCTGGGAGAACCCCGACGCCTGGGTGGACGACCTGCGCCGCACCTTCCGCGGCCGCAGGCCCTGAGGCCCGGGCGCGACCGGGTCCTACCGTGCCTTCCGGTGCCGCTGCCGGTGGGACGAGGTGTGGACACGGGCTGGGCGGGTCCCCGGCGACGGGGAGGGCCCGGCGCAGCGGCGGCGGCCGGGGTCAGGCGAGTCCGGCGTCGTGGGCCAGCAGCGCGATCTGGGTGCGGTTGTCCATGTCGAGTTTGGCCAGGACGTTGGAGACGTGGGCCTTGACCGTGGCCACGCTCATGTAAAGCTGCGCGGCGATCTCCGCGTTCGTGCGGCCCAGGGCCACGGCCATGGCCACCTCGTGCTCGCGCGGGCTGAGCCGGGCCAGCGCCGTGCGGGCCCGCTCGTGGGATCCGGCCTGGACGGCGGTGCGGTCCATCAGGCGTCGGGTGACGCTCGCGGACAGGATGGGCTCGCCCACGGCCACCCGCAGGACCGCGTCCACGATCCGCGCGGGCGGGGTGTCCTTGAGCAGGAAGCCGCTGGCCCCGGCGCGCAGCGCGTAGAGGATGTTCTCGTCGGTGTCGAAGGTGGTCAGCACCACGACCTCGGGCGGTGGCGTGCGGGCACGCAGCCTGCGGGTGGCGGTGATGCCGTCCACCCGGGGCATGCGCAGGTCCATCAGGACCACGTCGGGGCGGCGGGCGTCGGCCGCGGCCAGCACCTCGTCGCCGTCACGGGCCTCTCCGACCACGCGGATGCCGTGGACCCCGTCGAGCATCATGGTCAGCCCGCCGCGCACGAGGGCGTCGTCGTCGACGATCAGGACACGCGGCGCACGGTTCATGTCGGCCATGGTAGCCAGGCGCGCAGGTGGAAGCCGTGGGGCGTGCGCTCGTGGTCCAGCCGCCCCCCGGCCAGGCGCACCCGCTCGGTCAGACCGACCAACCCGGTCCCGCTGCCCGGTACCGGCGGGGACCCCTCCCCGTACGGTGCCGCCCCGCCGGGCCCGGTGACGGGGTTGCGCAGGTCGATGACCAGGCCGTCGCCGGGCCGACCCTCCACGCGCACCCGCACCGGCTGGCCGGAGGCGTGCTTGCGGGCGTTGGTCAGGCCCTCCTGGACCAGGCGGTAGGCGGTGCGGCCGGTGGAGGCGGGCAGGAGGCCGGGGTCGGCCACCGCGTCGCGCAGCTCCACGCGTTCCCCGGCCCCGCGCACCTCCTCCACCAGGCTGGGGAGGTCGGACAGGACCGGTTGCGGGCGCCCGCCCGCCTCGGGCTCCTCCTCGCGCAGCACGCCGATCACCTCGCGCAGCTCCTCCAGGGCCTGGTGGACCCCGGTGCGCACCACCCCGGCGGCGCGGGCGAGCTGCTCGGGCGGGGCGTCGGGGCGGTACTCCAGCGCCCCGGCGTAGGTGGCCAGCAGGGACAGCCGGTGGGCGAGCACGTCGTGCATCTCGCGGGCGATGCGGGTGCGCTCCAGCATCCGCGCCTCGGCCACCCGGCGGCCCTGTTCTGCCTCGGCCCGGCGGGCGCGCTCGCGCAGCGACATCACCAGTGCGCGGCGGGCCCGGGCCAGGGCGCCCCAGCCCACCAGAGCGCCGGTGGCGGTGGTGATCAGGGCCAGCCACCAGGCGTAGGAGATCTGTGTGCTGGGCTGGAACAGCCCCTGGACCGCGTGCGCGGCGACGGCGGCCGCGGCGACCGCGAGGGCCAGCGGCAGGGGGCGCCGGTGGGCGACCTGGAGCACGCCCAGCGCCGCCGCCGGGGTGGCGGCGGGGGAGAGGACGGCCAGGACGGACGCGCCCAGCGCGCCGGTGACGGGCCACCGCAGCAGTACGGGGGAGAGTACGCAGACCACGAGGCCGACGGCCAGGTCCAGTTCCCGTGTCCAGGGTTCGGTGTGGCCCTCCCAGCGGGCCCAGACCGCCGCCGCGACCTGGAGGCAGACCAGGACGACCACGGCGGTCAGGGCCCGCTGGGAGCCGCGGCGCGCGGACCGGGTTTCGTCGTCGATCGGGCTCGGCACCAGGTCAGCGTAGCTCCGGGCGTCCCCGCCCCGACACCGACCAAAGTCGGATACGGCCCCGTCCGCGGTCGGCCCCGTCCGCGCCCCGGGGCCGATGCGGCGGCGGTGCCGTGCCGGGGAGTGTGGGGACCGGGGCGTTCGTGGGCCGGCACCGCACCGGTGCGGCCCCGGTGTCCGGCTCGCGGACCTGCGGGAGTACGCCTCCGAGGGGACGCGGACGGACCTTCGTCCAGCGGTCCGAGGCCGGCCCCGGACCGCGCCGCACCACACGACGACGTTGGGAAAGACCATGGCCGCCAAGGAAACCGCCGACCGAACCGCCTCCGCCGTCCCCCGGCGGATGCTCACCGCGGCCGCCGCGGTGCTCGCCCCGCTGGCCCTGTGGGGCCTGGCCGTGCCGCTGATGGGCGTGGACCTGACCGCCTTCCCGGGCGGGCAGGCCCGCCCGGTGGGGCCGGGGGCCGTGGCATTCGCGGGGATGCTCAGCGCCGCTGCGGCCTGGGCACTGCTCGCCGTGCTGGAGCGCACGGCGCGGCGGCCCCGGCTGGCGTGGACGGTCACCGCCTGCGCGGTGCTCGTGCTCTCCCTGGCCGGCCCCCTCACCAGCGGCGCCGCACCGGTGGTGGTACTGGTGCTGGAGGGGATGCACGTCCTGGTCGGGGCGGTGCTGATCCTGGGCTTGGGCCGCTCGGCCCGCGCCTGAGCCCGCGCCCCCGCGCAAGGGGGCGTTCGCGGAGCGTCCCCGCACGCGCCGGTCCTGCCACCGCCCGGCGCGGTCACCGGGCGGGGTGCGGCGTCATCCCGCGCGGCGGGCTCGCAGGACGGTGTCGTGGGTGTGGCGTGTGCCCTCGGGCGCGGGGCGGACGTTTCCACATCAGGGCCCGCTGCCAACCCTCATGAGGGGCGCCGGCGTGCCCGGGGAAACGCACCGCACACGTCGGGCGTACCGGAGCCGCCAGTGGGGCTCAGCGGGTGGGCGGCGCGGTGCTCTCGCGCTCGACGACCTCGCCGCGCACGGTGACCACACGGGGCTGGTCGCTGGGCTCGCCGTCCAGGGCGAGCACCGCGGCGCGTTCGCCCATCTCCTCCAGCGGCAGGCGCACCGTGGTCAGGGCGGGTGTGAGGTCGCGCAGGGTGGGGATGTCGTCGAACCCGGCCACCGACAGGTCGGTGGGCACCCGCAGTCCCAGGTCGCGCAGCGCGGCCATCGCCCCCGTGGCCATGACGTCGTTGACGGCGAACAGGCAGGTGGCGTCGGTGCCCACCGCCATCAGGCGGCGGGTGGACTCGTAGCCGCCGTCGCGGGTGAAGGCGCCGTGCACCACGTTGTGGTGGGCCAGCTCCAGTCCCGCGCCCGAGAGCGCGGAGTGGAACCCGTCCAGGCGTTCGCGTGCGGTCTGGAGGTCGGTGGGCCCGGCCAGGATGGCGAACTCGCGGTGACCCTGGGCGATGAGGCGGCGGGCCAGGTCGGAGGCCCCGGTGTGGTTGTCGGGGGTGACCGTGTCCGCGGGCAGGCCCTCCTGGGACACGCACGCCACCCGCCCGCCCTGGCGGCGGAACATGCGGATCTCCTCGGACAGGCGCCGGTTGCTCTCCTCGTCGGTGGAGCGCGAGCCGACCAGCACCACCGCGCGGGCCCGGTGCGCGCGCAGCGTGGCCAGGATGCGGCCCTCCTTCTGCGCGGAGCGGTTGGTGGTGCCCAGCACCAGGACCAGCCCCCGTTCCTCGGTGTGGCGGGTGACCCCCGCGGCGATCGAGGAGAAGTAGGGGTCGGAGATGTCGTGGACGAGCAGGCCGACCAGGGCACTGCTGTTGCGGGCCAGGGTCTGGGCCGAGGCGTTGGCCAGGTAGCCGAGTTCGCGCGCGCTGGCGGTCACCTTGTCGCGCAGGCGCTGACTGACCTGACGTGTACTGCCGTTGATCACCCTGGACGCCGTGGCCAGGGACACCCCGGCGTGCTCGGCGACCTGTTCCAGTGTCACGTAACCGGACTCCACGCCGCTCCCTCTCCTGCCTCGGCCCATGGGAAAACTCTTTCCTACCCTAGCGGAGCCCTCGACCAGCTCACGGACGCTCTGATGCCCCACGCGCCCCGTCTGCCGCGGCCCCGGCCTCGGAGGCGGCCGCACGACTGCGCCCGGTGCGCAGCTGCGTGCGCCAGGTCCTGGAGGGGGCCCAGCCCAGCGCGGCGCGGGCCGCCTGGGAGGAGAAGACCGCGCGGCCGTCGGCCAGGGCGGCGGCCGCCGGGCCGGTGCCGGGGTGGTGCAGGGGCAGCAGGGCGTCGACGGGCGCCTCGGACAGCGGGTCGGGGGCCATGGCGTTGAACACCTGGCCGCCGCTGACCTTGGCAGGGTTCTCGATGACCAGCGCGAAAAGCTCGGCGGCGTCGCGGGCGTCGACGTAGTTGAACAGGGAGGTGGCGGCCAGGGCCGGGTCCGCCAGCCGCTCGGCCATGGTGTGCCCGAGCTGGGTGGGCGCGCCCTCCCACTCCTCGGGGGCCACGACGTAGCCCGGGCGCACGCACGACAGGACGCAGGTGGCGGAGGTGCGTGCCAGGGCGCGCACGGTGTCCTCGATGATCGCCTTGCTCAGCCCGTAGGCGTGCCAGGGCGCGACCGGGTGGGCCTCGTCCAGCGGCAGGTAGCTGGGCGCCCAGGAGGGGGTGTTGTACCCGTAGACGGTGGGGCTGGAGGCGGCCACCGCCGAGTGGGCGCCGTGGGCGACGGCCGCGGAGAGCACCGCCCAGGCCAGGCCGGTGTTGACCTGGAGGGTCTCCACGTCGGGGCGGGCGAAGGGCACGGCGATCCCGGCCAGGTGGACGACGGCCTCGGGACTGGCCCGGGTGAAGGCCGCCTCCAGGGCGTCCGGGTCCAGCAGATCGGCGGTGACCGCGTCGACGCCCTCGGGCAGGTCGGCCGCGGCGGTGTCCACGGAGGTCACCTGGTGTCCACGTGCGGCCAGGGCGGCCACGACGCTGCGGCCGAGCCGTCCGGAGCCGCCGGTGACGAGAACGCGCATGGGTGTTGTCTTCCTTCCCTAGCCCCCGGGTCCGGGGGGTTGTCCACAGGTCGTGCGGGGCACTGGCGCCGCCCCGCGCGGCGGTCCTAACGTTGACGTCGGAGGCCCCGGGTCCGCCCGCTTCGTGCTGCAGCCCCCGATGCCCGGGCCGCCCTTCCCCTCCTCCAGCCAGCCGTTCGCGGTCCGGGCCCTAGAGGACCTGTTCGCCGAGGGCCGGGGCACCGGCGGACCTCACCGGCGACCGGGAACCGTGGGGCGGAGCGGCCGCGAACGTCGCCGTTGCGGTGGAAGGGGCCCGTCCCCCGAACGGCGGAAAGGGACGAGGAGCGCAGCGGCGGCCTTTCACGGTCACCGCACCAGGGCGGTTCCCAGCCGCGTGGTTCCGGCCAGGGCGGACCCCGGGCTAGAACAGGTCCCGGGCGGCCTCGGCCAGGGCCGCCAGCTCCCCGGCCCCGTCGGCGCGCCCGTCGCGCACCGCCACGCGCAGCCGCCGTTCCAGCCGCCCGCCCTCGGGCAGGGGCAGCCGCGTGTCCCACGCCAGCGCGGGCCCCACCCCCGGGTACTCCTCGGCCCGCAGGAACCACGGGTCGGTGTGCTCCCCGGGCTGGAGGAAGACCAGGGTCCACCCCCCGCCCACGGCCTCGTCGGCGTCCGCCGCGCCGCCGCCCGGGGCATCACGGCCTCCGGCGCCCTCTCCCTCAGCGGCGCCAGCGGCCCCGACTCCCTCACCACCGACGCCGACCATGGCCAGCCACTCCGCCCGCGAACCGTGCAGGTCCCTCTCGCCCTCCAGCCCGCCCGCGCCCACGACCGCGGGCGGGGCCGCGGCCACGGGCGCGCGCCAGAACAGGCCCCCGTACCCGGCGCCGGGTCTGCCGTTGGTGGCGGGGCTGCCGATGCTCAGGTCGCGCCCGGAGGTGTTGCGCAACTGCGTGCGCACGTCCAGCACCCAGGTGCGCCCGTCCAGGACCGCGGCCCGCACGGTGCGCTCCTCGCTCAACATCTCGGCCCCGTCGGGGCCGGTCCACGACAGCGCCTCCACACGGCGGTCCGCGGCCAGCTCCAGCCAGGACACGTGCCGCTGGCGGCCGTGGTTGTCCAGCAGCACCGACCCCCGGTCGCGGGTGAAGGTGCGCCCGCCCCAGAAGCTCACCCCCGACACGTCGGGCACGGCCACGCCCACCCCGAAGTGGTGCGGGTGGTCGGCGGGCCGCTCCTCGGTGACCGGAACCCCGGCGAGGGTGCGCACCGGGTGCAGGTAGGGGCGCGGCGACAGGGCCGGCTCGATGTCGGTCCCGTCCCTGAGGACGGCCAGGACGCAACCGTCCAGGGTCAGCGTGTTCACGGCGTGGCCTTCGCGTCGGTCGCTCCCGCCCGGGCCGCGGGGGACCAGGCCGGATCGAGTTCGGAGAACAGCGCCAGGTGCTCGGCGCTGCGGTGGATGAGGGATTCGATGCCGGGGACGATCCGGCGCACCCCCTCCTCGGTCCGGTACACGTGCTGCATGCCCGCGGGCAGAGCCACCGGGTCGGGCGCGGTGCGCACCGCTTCGAGCACGTGCATGAACGCCCGTGTGGCCCGGGGAGGCACCAGCAGCGGCTCGCCCCCGCGCACGTGTTCGACCAGGTTGGACATCAGGCGGGTGCGCGGGTGCGTGGTGGTGGCCGGGGGTCGGCCCGGCCGGTGCACGGTGACGCGGTCCAGCGTGTACTCGAACTCGATGCGCCCCAGGTCGCCGTGGACCACCAGGCGCGGCGGCAGGTGCTCGGGCGCGCACAGGGTCACCGCCAGGGTGATGGGCAGCCCGTCCGCGGTGCGCACGCGCACGCACGAGGTGTCGTCGGCCTCGATGGGGTGGGCGTGGAACATCTCCAGCTCCACGCCCCGCGGCGCCTCGTTCGCTGCTCCGGCCACGGCCAGCGCGGTGGCCAGGGCGTGGGCGAAGGGGTTGGTCAGCGCCCCGTCCACCACGTCGCGCCCCTGGAGGCGGCGGCGCCCCGCCCAGGGGGCGCGGTCGTAGTAGGCCGAGGTGCGTACCCACGTGCCCGTACCGCCGATGCCGCGCACGCGCCCCACCGCGCCCTCGCGCACCAGGGTGCGCACGGCCTCCACGGCGGCCGAGCCCAGGCTCTGGAAGCCCACCTGGCAGGCCAGCCCGGAGGCGTCCACGGCCGCGGTGAGCTCCTCGAACTCGGCCAGGGTCGCGGTGGTGGGCTTCTCCAGCAGCAGGTGGGAGCCGTGTTCCAGCGCGGTGCGGGCCAGGGGCAGGTGGGTGTGGATGGGCGTGGCCAGGACGGTGATCCGCGCGCCGGTGCTCTCGATCGCCTCGCCCAGGTCGGCGTGGCAGGGCAGTGCGCCGTGCCCCTCCAGGTCGTCGTCCTGGGCCACGGGGCGCTGGTCGCACACGCCCACGAGCCGGACCAGGCCGCTCTGCGCCAGTTCGCGCAGGGAGCGCAGGTGGGCGCGGCCGTGTCCGTGGACCCCGGCCAGCAGCACGGGCACGGGTTCGCCCATCAGCTGCCCCCGAGCAGGTCGGCGACGCGGACCGGCGCCCCCGAGGCGATGGAGGCGTTGGCCGCCAGCCCGGTGAGCAGGGCGTTGCCGCCGTCGGAGTGGTCGGGGCGGATGCCGTCGTCCTCGCCGCCGAACAGCGAGTCCAGCATGAGCTGGTCGCCGCCGCCGTGGGTGCCCTCGCCCACCGCCGCGGGGATCTCCTCGGGTGGCTGCCAGTGGCGGCGCAGCCACAGCCGCGCGCTGGTGTGCTCCTTGGGCGCGGGCATGCCGCGCACGGGCGTGGTCTCGTCCTGCTCGGGCGAGGTGTACTCGAACTCGGTCATGTCCAGCTCCAGGCGGCCCCGGCTGCCGGTGATCGCGATCCGGTAGCCCTCCCAGGGAGCGTAGGCGACCAGGTGGTAGGTCAGGCGCGCGCCGCTGTCGTAGCCGACCAGCACGGACATGTCGTCCTCGATGGTGATGCCGGGGCCGAAGACGTTGAGGTCGCGGCGGTAGCCGTCCTCGTGCTCGGCGTCCAGGTACAGGGCCCGCAGGTCGGCGCTGTCGTCCATGTGCAGGGCGAAGGGGTCGCCCTGGGCGGCGTCCTCGCCGTGGCCGCGCTCGTAATCGGCGGACAGGCCGTGGCGGCGGCCGTTGTCGTCACCGTAGAAGAACAGCCTCCCCGACGCGAACACGTCGGTGGGGCGGGCGCCGATCCACCAGTTGACCAGGTCGAAGTGGTGGCTGGCCTTGTGCACGAGCAGGCCGCCGGACTGGGTCTTGTCGCGGTGCCAGCGGCGGAAGTAGTCGGCGCCGTGGCGCAGGTCCAGCAGCCACTCGAAGTGCACCGACCCGACCTCGCCGATCACTCCGGAGGAGATGAGGTCGCGCAGTTGGCGGTGGACGGGGTTGTAGCGGTAGTTGAAGCCGACGGTCACCCGCCCCCCGGTGCGCGCCTGGGCCTCGTTGATGCGCCGCAGGCCCTCCAGGTCGGCGGTCATGGGCTTCTCGGTGATGGCGTCGAGCCCGGCGTCCAGGGCCGCCACGACGTAGTCGGCGTGGGTGCGGTCGACGGTGCAGACGATGACCTCGTCGACCTTCTCCTCCTTGAGCATGCGGACGAAGTCGTCGGGGGAGTAGGTCGGCACGGCGTCGAGCCCGGCGTCGGTGACGATGCGGTTGTGCACGGCCATGCGGGTGCTGTTGGTGTCGCAGAGGGCGACCAGACGTCCCCGGTCCCGGTGGGTGCCGGTCAGGGCCCGGGTGTACATCCGTGCGCGGGATCCGGTGCCGACGATCGCGTACCTGCGTGGGGTGGTGTGGTTCACACAGGGCATGGTAAACGCTTTCCCATTCGGTCGACAAGGGCGTCGGCCAAGACGTGTCCGAGCATCCGCGCATCCGTGACGCAAGACTGGGAGTAGTCGAATGAATCCGGAGAGTGGGATTTCTCGTGCGAACGAGCGCGAGGCTGGAAAGCGCGCGGCAGAATCCGCCCCTCCGGGGCCGCGGGAAGCGTAACGATATGGGGCTTGGATCACAGTTTTCGGGAAATCTGCCGTTGACACCCATGTGACCCGGTGCTAGAAACTGAACATCTTAGTACGTGGATAGCGCTTACCAGAACATGTTTAGGCAGTTCAACACGTGTTCTCGCCCACAGCGTACGCGTCTCCGAACGAGATTGGCAGTTTCCATGAATCCAGGACCGCACGCGCCCGCCAGCGCTCCGGCGGTGGCCCCACAGGAGGGTGGATCCCCGTGAGCGCCATCCTGCAACGGCGGCCCGCCAAGGCCCCCGACGCCCCTGCCGGCGCCGAGCCGCGCCGCAGGGTCGGCAAGAGCCCGGCCCCTGGCAAGCGGCGGAACGAGAACCTCGCCGCCTACGGCTTCCTGGCCCCGTGGTTCGTCGGCCTGGTGCTCATCACCGCGGGCCCCCTCCTGGCCTCCCTGTACTTCTCCTTCACCGACTACAACCTCATCGGCGACTACGAGTGGGTCGGCCTGGAGAACTACCAGCGGATGTTCGACGACGAGCGCCTGCACAGCGCGCTCAGGGTCACGTTCGTCTACGTCTTCGTTTCGGTGCCGCTCCAGCTCGCCCTGGCCCTGGCCCTGGCGATGATCCTGGACCGCGGCGTGCGGGGACTGCCCCTGTACCGGTCGGTGTACTACCTGCCCTCCCTGCTGGGCGGCAGCGTGGCCATCGCCATCCTGTGGCGCCAGGTCTTCGGGGCTGAGGGCCTGATCAACCAGGTGCTGGCCTTCTTCGGCGTCCAGGGCGAGGGCTGGGTCTCCCACCCCGACTACGCGCTGGGCACCCTGATCGTGCTCAACGTGTGGACCTTCGGCGCGCCCATGGTGATCTTCCTGGCGGGTCTGCGCCAGATCCCCGCCATGTACTACGAGGCCGCCGCGGTGGACGGGGCGGGCCCCCTGCGCCGCTTCTGGAACATCACCGTGCCGATGCTCACCCCGATCATCTTCTTCAACATGGTGCTGCAGTTCATCAACGCCTTCCAGACCTTCACCCAGGCGTTCGTGGTCAGCGGCGGCACCGGCGGCCCCTCGGACTCCACGCTCTTCTACACGCTCTACCTCTACCTGCGCGGCTTCGGCTCCTTCGACATGGGCTACGCCTCGGCGATGGCCTGGCTGCTGTTGCTGATCATCGGCGGGTTCACCGCGGTGAACTTCGTCGCCTCCAAGTACTGGGTCTTCTATGGCGACTAAGACAATGGCCCCCGTGACCTCGCAGAAGCGCACGCGGGCCGAACGCACACGACGGCTGATCACCCACATCGGGCTCATCGGCTTCGGGCTGGTCATGCTCTACCCGCTGCTGTGGATGCTCTCCAGCTCGTTCAAGCCCACCGAGGAGATCTTCCGCGCTCCGGGACTGATCCCCGAGACCTTCACCCCGGGCAACTACACCGAGGGGTGGAACGCCCTCCAGTTCCCGTTCCACCACTACCTGCTCAACTCGGCGATCGTGGTGGCCGGTGCGATCGTGGGCAACCTCATCGGCTGCTCGATGGCGGCCTACGCCTTCGCCCGGCTGGAGTTCCGCGGCAAGCGGCTGTTCTTCGCCGTCATGATGGCCACGATCATGCTGCCGATCCACGTCGTGATCGTGCCGCAGTACATCCTTTTCGCCGAGCTGGACTGGATCAACACCTTCCTGCCGCTGATCGTGCCCAAGCTGCTGGCCACGGACGGGTTCTTCATCTTCCTCATGGTGCAGTTCATCCGCGGACTGCCCCGCGACCTGGACGAGGCGGCGCGCATCGACGGCTGCGGCCACGTGCGCATCTTCTTCCAGATCATCATGCCGCTGTCCCTGCCGGCCCTGGCCACCAGCGCGATCTTCACCTTCATCTGGACCTGGAACGACTTCTTCAGCCAGCTGATCTTCCTCACCGACCCGTCGATGTACACCGTCCCCGTCGCCCTGCGCACCTTCGTCGACTCGACCTCGCAGACCTCCTGGGGTCCGCTGTTCGCCATGTCGATCGTCGCCCTGGGGCCCGTCTTCGGTTTCTTCCTCGCGGGTCAGCGATACCTCGTCAAGGGCATCGCCACCACCGGAATCAAGTAGTCGAAGGGAACCGAACACATGCACGCACACCCTGGCAGCGGGCGCCCCCAGGCCCGTCGCCGCAGCCCTTTCCTGTCCGTGGCCGCGGCAGTGGGCGCCATCGTGATGGCGGCCACCGCCTGTGGCGGCTCCGAGGCCGACGACGGAACGGTCGAGCTGCGCTTCTCCTGGTGGGGCGCGGACGACCGCCACTCCACCACCCAGCAGGTCATCGACCTGTTCGAGGCCGAGAACCCGGGCATCACCATCGTCCCCGAGTACACCGACTGGGGCGGCTACTGGGACCGCCTGGCCACCAGCACCGCCGCCAACGACGCCCCCGACATCATCACGCAGGAGGAGCGCTACCTGCGCGAGTACGGCGACCGAGGCGCCCTCCTCGACCTCAACGAGGTCGACCTGGACCTGTCGGGGATCGATCCCCTGGTGGCCGACAGCGGCGACCTGGACGGGCAGACCTTCGGAGTGGCCACCGGCGTGAACGCCTACGCGATCCTGGCCGACCCCCAGGCCTTCGAGGAAGCGGGCGTGGAGATGCCCGACGACGAGACGTGGACCTGGGACGACTACGTCGAGATCTCGGCCCAGATCAGCGAGGCCACCGACGGCGAGATCGTGGGCACCCAGAGCATGTCCTACAACGAGACGGGCTTCCAGATCTTCGCCCGCCAGCGCGGGGAGAACCTCTACGCCGAGGACGGGTCCCTCGGCTTCTCCCAGGAGACGCTGGAGGAGTGGTTCTCCGTCACCGAGCAGTTGACGGAGAACGGGGGCCAGCCCGGCGCGGCCGAGAGCGTGGAGATCGAGGCGGGCGGCCCCGACCAGTCGGTGCTCTCCACCAACCAGGGCGCGATGGCCCACTTCTGGACCAACCAACTGGGCGGCATCTCGGCCTCCTCCGGCCGCGACATCGAACTGCTGCGCTACCCGGGTGAGAGCACCGAGGACCGCACCGGCATGTTCTTCAAGCCGGCCATGTTCTACTCCATCTCCTCGGGCACCGAGCACCCGGAGGAGGCGGCGCTGTTCGTGGACTTCCTGCTCAACAGCGAGGAGGCCGCCGAGCTGATCCTGGCCGACCGCGGTCTGCCCGCCAACGTGGACGTGCGCGCCCAGGTCATCGACTCGCTGCCCGAGGCCGACGCCCGCAGTGCGGTGTTCCTGTCCGAGATCGAGGGCGCGATCGTGGACGGCAACCCGCCGCCGCCGATCGGCGCCGGTCAGGTCGTGGACATCACCAAGCGCGTCACCGAGGACCTGACCTTCGGTGACCTGACTCCGGCCGAGGCCGCGGAGCAGTTCATCGCGGAGGTCGAGGCGGCCACCGGCGAGGCCTGATCCGGACCTACCGGCACCAGCGCGCGGGCGGCAGCCCGGTGAGGCGTTCGGGTGGCCTCCGCTCGCGGTTCCCCGTTCCTCAGGGCCGGGCGGTGACCGGCGGTTCCTCGGGGTCGGCCTCGGGCGGCGCGGGGGCCGGGGGCACGGCGGTCTGGGCGACGAGGGCTCCCGCGACGATGACGGCGGCGCCGACGGCCTGCACGGGGGTGAGCGCCTCGCCCAGCAGCGCCCAGGCCAGCACGATCGCGGTGACCACCTCCAGGTAGGCGACCGCTCCGGCGACCTGCGGGGACAGGCGCCGGATCGCCGAGATGCCGAGGAAGTAGGCGAGCGCGGTGCACACCATGCCCAGCCACAGGGCCGTCGCCCAGCCGGGGAGGGAGAACCCGCCGAGCGCGACCGGGTCGGCGAGCATGTGCCAGGGCAGAGTCCAGGGCCGGGCCAGGACTCCCAGCAGCACCGCGGCGACCAGGGAACCGAAGGCCACCACGGCCAGCGGGCGGGTGTCCTCGTCCATGCTGTCCGACAGCAGGAAGAAGACGGCCTGCGCCGCGGCGGCGCCCAGGGCAAGCCCCACGCCGACCGCGTCCAGGCGCACGCCCGCCCACACCTCCAGCAGCAGGCCGAGCCCGGCCACGGCCAGGACCACGCCGACCACGGCGGCGGGTGAGACGCGGGTGCGGCGCACCAGGCGCAGCCACAGCAGGACCAGGACCGGGCCGAGGAACTCGATGAGCAGGGCGATGCCCACGGGGATACGCGAGATGGAGGCGAAGTACAGGGCCTGGACCCCGGCCATCGGGAGGACGCCGTAGGCCAGGACCAGCAGCGGGCGGCGGCGGGCGGTGCGCCAGTGGGCCAGGGCCACGGGCGACAGCAGCAGTGCCGCACCGGCCACGCGCAGCCAGGTGACGTGGAGGGAGTCCATCCCCGCGTCCAGCAGGGGGCGGGCGAAGACGCCCGATCCGCCGAAGGCGAGTGCCGAGGCGAGTGCGAAGGCCAGCCCCGAGCTCCGGTGGCGCGCGGTTGGGACGGACACGGCGGTGCTCCCGGGGGATGGTGGGGACATGGGGGTGTTGACGAGCATACGGCTGGGTCCGGGGAAGTCTTCGGGCGGTGTGCGCCCTTCGGCACCGGATGCTGTGCGCGGGCACGGACCGGGCGGGGACCGCGCTGCCCGCCGGTGGAACCTGCCTCAGTCCTGTGCGGGTGTGAGGTCGATCTGGGCCCAGGCGACGTCGTGCCAGGCGTCGAACTTGCGGCCGACCCGGCGCATGACGCCCACGTCCTCGAAGCCCAGGGAGCGGTGCAGGCCCAGGCTGGCCTCGTTGGGCAGGGTCATGCACGCGACGGCGGTGCGCATTCCGCGTTCGGCCAGGCGGGGCAGCAGTTCCCGGTACAGGGCGCGGCCCGCGCCGGTGCGCCTGCGGCCCGTGGCCAGGTAGACGCTGACCTCGCACGACCACCGGTAGGCTTCGCGGGCGCGGAAGGGCCCGCCGTAGGCGTAGCCGACGACCCCGTCGGCGTCCTCCAGCACGACCCAGGCGTGCCGCCGCTGGGCCGCGGCGATCCGCTCGGCCATCTGTTCGGCGGTGGGCGGCTCGTACTCGAAGGTGATCGCGGTGTCGGTGACGTAGGGAGAGTAGATCACCGCGCACGCCGGGGCGTCCGCGGGGGTCGCGTCGCGGACGGTGAGGGTCGGCATCGAAGTCATGTCGATCATGGTATTCAGTTCTGCTCCCTATAGTGAGCATCATGAGCGACACACTGGGCACGGCCCTGGCTTCGACCCTGCGAGAGCTGCGCCGGGCCCGCGGGCTGAGCGGAGGGGCGCTGGCCGAGCTGTCCGGTGTCTCCCGGGGCATGATCAGCCGGATCGAGAACGGCGAGGCCCAGCCCACCGCCTCCCTGCTGGGGCGGATCGCCGCCGCGCTGGGCATCACCCTGTCGGAGCTGATCGCCCGCGCCGAACAGGGGGACCGTCGCCTGGTCCGCGCGCACGAGCAGCCCGTGTGGACCGACCCCGGGACGGGCTACCGGCGGCGCGCGGTCTCACCCGCGTCCGGCGGCCCGATCGAACTGGTGGAGGTGGAGCTGCCGCCGGGTGCGCGGGTGGGCTTCCCCGCGCAGGCCTACGCCCTCACCCACCACCAGATCTGGGTGCTGGAGGGCACGCTGGCCTTCCGCGAGGGGGGTGTGGAGCACGTGCTGGAGCGTGGCGACTGCCTGCACCTGGGCCCGCCCGAGCCGTGCGAGTTCCACAACCCGACCGGGGCGGACTGCCGGTACCTGGTGGTCATCTCCCGGCGCGGAGCCTGAGACGGCGGCCGGGCCGGGGAAACGCCGCCCGACTCAGGGCGCCAGCGCCCGGACGAACACCGCGCGCTGGTCGGCCAACCAGGCCTGGCGGCGGTCCCAGCGCTCCCAGCCGCCCATCCGTTCCAGGTCGCGGGCGAACAGCGCGTCACCGTTCTCGACCCGTTCGGCCACGAAGACGCGGGCGACGGCCGTGTACTCCTCGACCACCCCCGGAAGGGCGCGGCGGTCGTCGGGGGAGAGCCCGTAGGCGTCGGCGATGAGGCGCAGCCGGTGCGCGACACCGCTCTCCTCGTGCGGGGTTCCGGCGGCCGAGGCCGGGTCGAGCGCGGGCGCCAGGTAGTAGGCCAGCGCCGCCACGTCCCAGACCGGGCGGCCCGGCGCGGCCAGGTCGAAGTCGATCAGGGCCGCGGCCCGGCTCCGTCGGAAGACGATGTTCTCCAGGCAGGGGTCGTTGTGGCACAGGATGGGACCGCCCTCGGGGTCGGCCATCCCGGTGGAGCCTGTGTTCCAGGCGGCCGAGGTGTCCACGGGCACGCGTGCGGCGGCGTCGTGGTAGCGGCGCAGCAGTTCGGCGGCCGAGAGCAGGGTGTGCTCGGTGTACGCCCAGTCGGGGAACGGCGGAAGGGCGACGTCCCCCTCCACGAAGGTCAGCTCCTCGCGGCCGTCGTCGCGCAGCCGGAGCGGCACCGGCGCGCCCCTGAAACCGCTCTCGGCCAGGGCGCCCAGATGGGCGTGGATCGCGGGTGCGGCGGGTGTCGCGGTGCGCACGACGTGGCCGCCGTACCGGAACACCGTGGTCATCATGCCGCCTGCCAGCCGCTTCCCCCTGTTGTCGGTGCCGCTGTCGGTGTCGCTCGGGTGGGTCATCGCTCTCCTCGGCGTCGAGGACCTGCGGCGGCGGGTCCACCTCGAAACTAGTGCCAGCGACCGCCCAAGGGGAGGCCGCGCCGCGTTCGAGGTCGTTTCGGAAGAGGAGAAACCCCGATCACAGCAGCGGAACCGGTACCGGATACGCCCCGGGCCAGCGCCTCGGCCCCGACCAGGGAGGCCGCCACGGCCGCGCGCACCACGGGCTCGCCGTCCAGCAGCAGCGCAGGCGGGACGCGTTCCTCCTCGCGGGCGTCGCCGTCGGGGCGGGTCCACCCCTCGTGGCGCACGCGCACCGGCCAGGCGCGCTCTCCCCGCACCCGCGCCAGCGGGCGGGGTCGCCGGTCAGCCCGGTGACGCCCTCGTGGGACATGCCGTGCAGGTAGTCGGCCTCGATGAGGCTGATCCGGCCCAGTTCGCCCGCCCGGACGGCCTCGCGGACGAGCAGCACGTGCGGGTGGAGGGCGCGGTTCCCGGCCGGGGAGTAGGTCGCCGAGGAGCGGTCGGCCGCCGCGACCAACGCCCTCGCCTCGGCCTCGTCCGCGCACGCGACTGCCTCGGAGAGCACGTGGACGCCGCGGTCCAGGAAGGCCAGGGCCGGGGGCGCGTGGGCGTCGGAGTCGTTGGCCAGGACCACCCCGTCCAGGTCCTGGTCGAGAAGGTCCCGCCAGCTTTCGGTGAGGACCGCGCCGGACAGCCGCTCCCGGGCCGCGGCGCGCGATGCGGGGTCGCGGTCGCAGGCCGCCGCCACGTCCATGCCCAGTCTGGCGGCCCACGCCGCCAAGTGCAGGCCCATCCCCAGTCCCACCACTCACACGCGCATGGGGGCGTCATCGTCCCCCGCGGGTCCCGGCGGGCACGGGAGCGGGCGCGCCGGGCGCCGGGCGCCGGGCGCCGGGCGCCGGTCGTGGGCACTACTCAGATTTCGGAATGCGAAAACCAGTTCCGCACAGTGTCACCCGAAGGCAACACAGTGGAAACACCGGCGGCGGGGAGCGACCCCGCCCCTCCTCGGGTGCACTCCCCGTACGGGCATGCTCTGAACTGCGGGGACACCAGTTCTCCGGAGGCGGCGGACCGACCGGGGCCACGAAGGATTATGTTTACATCGAGGTAATACACTCCTCACACAGCCACGATCCGCAGGCGTGAGGACCTCAGGGCCTGGGATCACCACCATGTGTTGCGCCAGCGTGCGCGCGTTCGAGGTTCCCGACACAACGGCGTGTGGGGTGCCCGTTCCACCTGTGCTGAAAGGAACGTTCACCCATGCCCTTCGCCGACGAGGCAGGCCGTGACCACCACCCCGGAGTCCGATCCGCCTACGAGCACGTCGTGCGCCGCAACCCCGACGAGCCGGAGTTCCAGCAGGCGGTGCTGGAGGTCCTGGACGACCTCTCCCCGGCCCTGACCCGGCACCCCGAGTACGCCGAGCAGCGCATCCTGGAGCGCCTGTGCGAGCCCGAGCGCCAGGTGATCTTCCGGGTGCCCTGGCGTGACGACCAGGGCCGGGTGCACGTCAACCGGGGCTTCCGGGTGGAGTTCAACAGCGCGCTGGGCCCCTACAAGGGCGGGCTGCGCTTCCACCCCAGCGTCAACCTCGGCGTGATCAAGTTCCTGGGCTTCGAGCAGATCTTCAAGAACGCCCTGACCGGCATGAACATCGGCGGCGGCAAGGGCGGCAGCGACTTCGACCCCAAGGGCCGCTCCGAGGCGGAGATCGAGCGGTTCTGCCAGTCGTTCATGACCGAGCTGCACCGCCACCTGGGTGAGCACACCGACGTCCCGGCCGGGGACATCGGCGTGGGCGGCCGCGAGATCGGCTACCTGTTCGGCCAGTACCGGCGCCTGGCCAACCGCTGGGAGGCCGGTGTGATCACCGGCAAGGGCCTGGAGTGGGGCGGCTCGCGGGTGCGCACCGAGGCCACAGGCTACGGCAGCGTGCTCTTCACCCAGCGGATGCTGGAGCGGTCGGGCCGCGCTCTGGACGGCCAGCGGGTGGTCGTCTCCGGGTCGGGCAACGTGGCGATCTACTCGGTGGAGAAGGCCCAGCAACTGGGCGCGAACGTGGTGGCCGTCTCCGACTCCGGCGGCTACGTGGTGGACGACAAGGGCCTGGACCTTGACCTGCTCAAGCAGGTCAAGGAGGTCGAGCGCGCCCGGATCGGCGTCTACGCCGATCGTCGCGGCGGGGGCGCCCACTACGTCGAGGGCGGCAGCATCTGGGACGTGCCGTGCGACGTGGCGCTGCCCTCGGCCACCCAGAACGAGCTGAACGCCGACGCGGCGCACACGCTGGTGCGCAACGGCGTCGCGGCGGTGGCGGAGGGCGCGAACATGCCCACCACGCCCGAGGCGGTCAAGGTGCTGCGCGAGGCCGGTGTGCTGTTCGCGCCGGGCAAGGCGGCCAACGCCGGCGGTGTGGCCACCAGCGTGCTGGAGATGCGCCAGAACGCGCGGCGCACGTCGTGGTCCTTCGAGCACGCCGAGGCCGAGCTCGCCGAGACGATGGCGGGCATCCACGACCGCTGCGAGGAGGCGGCCGAGCGCTACGGGGCCCCGGGCGACTACGTGCTGGGCGCCAACGTGGCCGGGTTCGAGCGGGTTGCGGGCGCGATGCTGGCCCAGGGCCTCATCTGACGCGGACCAGTCGAGTAATTCCAGGAGAAGCCTCCGTTACGAGGAACTGTGGCGGAGGCTTCTCCTTTGCTCCGGGCAGGAGGCCGTAATTTGGCCGCGACAGTGACGTGCCGCACCTCTGCCCCGGAGTGACTTGTGAAGAACCTGTGTGGGGTTTCGGAGGATATTGACACTCCGAACGCGGAGGGTGAAGGATGTGAACGCACTTGGTTCTGGCCTTTGGAGTTCGCGCGTGCCGAGAGACGTCGCCGTTTGCCCTCTGTCACACATGCCCTCGCCGTTGTTCCCTCGACCCGCGGGCAGGAGCGTTTCTTCGGTGCGGGAACGCGGAAAGGCGCGTGGATCCCGTCGGTACGGGCGCGGGACGGGCCGTCGCCCGTTCCCGACCCGATAGGTCAGGGAATTCCAATCAGGGATCACCGTGAATTTTCCCCGCATTTTCTTCCCCTGTTCTCCGAGGTGAGAAATAATTCCCGGAGAAAACGGCCGCGACCGGTGAAAAGACGTGCCGTCCGCCGCTCGTTCCGTGCCGAAAAAGAAAACTCCGGAAAAACCGGAAGAACCGCAGGCCGGACATCGGCTTGCGGTGATCATCCCTGCCGCTAACACTCGTTGACGCACTTCGCCCGGGCCGTCGAAGGAAACGGAGGATACCCCCGGCGCCGCGGTGGTTTCGGCGCCGCCGCACACGACGCGTCCGCGACGCCTGGGCTGGCAGGCCCCCGCTCCTTGAAATCCGGCGTCCCCGAACTCCCCGCCCGTCATCCGACCACAGGTCGTCCCAGCACCACGAGGAGACACGTATGTCCGCTGACCGCGCCAACACCGACCCCCGCCGCAAGTGCACGGCCGCAGTGCTCACCGCGCTGATCGCAGCGGGGTCCGCCGTCGCCCTGCCCTCGGCGGCCGCCGCCGACATGCGGCCGGAGCCCGTCTGCGTCTCGCAGACCCACCCCGAGGTCGCGCAGCGCCTCGACGAGCGGATCCGCCAGGAGGTCGGCCAGCGCGCCGGGACCGTCGCCGTGGGAGTCTCCGCCTACGGGGGCGACCTCACCTGCGCGCTCGGCGCGGACACCGGGTTCGACGCCGCCAGCGTCGGCAAGGTGGTGGTCCTGGGCGCGCTGCTGCGCACCGCCATGGAGGAGGGGCGCGAACTCACTCCCCGCGAGAAGGAGCTCGCGACCGACATGATCACGGTGTCGGGGAACGACTCCGCGGTGGAGCTGCGCAACCAGCTCGGCCTGGACCGCCTCCAGCGGTTCCTCGACCTGGCGGGGATGGACGGCACTACGCTGCACCCCGAGGGCTACGTCGGGCTGATGAAGATCAACGTTCGGGACCAGCTCACCCTGCTCGACGTGATCGGCTCCGACAACGACGTACTCGGAGCCGAGGAGCGTGCGTACGCGCGCGGCCTCATGGGCGACGTGGTCGAGTCGCAGCGCTGGGGCGTTCCCACGGGTGCGCCCGCGGGCGCGCGGGTCTACCTCAAGAACGGCTGGCTGCCCTACGACAACACCGACACCTGGCGGATCAACAGCATGGGCGGGTTCCAGGACACGCCGATCGGCGACTACGGGGTCGTCGTCCTGACCGACGGCAACGACGGCATGCAGTACGGGGTGGACAGCATTGAGGCCGTGGCCGTCGGAGTGCACTCGGTACTGACCGGCGATAGCGCGCGGACCCTGGTGCGGCCTACCGAGATCCCCGAGGCGGTCTCCGACGGTTCCGACCGGGCCTGACCCGCGCCCCCGGCCGCCGGTGCTCCGGCGGCCGGGGACGGGTGGTGCCGGGGCGCGCGTCGGCGCCCCGGCCCGCTGGCTCACGGCCCTCGGGCGGGGGCCAGCGGGCATCGGGGCCCGGAGGCGGTCACCCGTGCGTCACCACAGGTGGTGGACCCGGGGCCGGAGGAGTTCGTCGTAGACCTCGGCCACCCGGGCGCGGACCCCGGGGTCGAGCGGGGCCAGTCCGGCGGCGGAGGCGTTGCCGCGCGCCTGGTCGGCGTTGCGGGCGCCGGGGATGACCACGCTGACCCCCTCCTGGTCCAGGATCCAGCGCAGGGCGAACTGGGCCATGGTCACGCCCTCGGGCACCAGCGGGCGCAGGCGCTCCACCGCCTCCAACCCGGTCGCGTAGTCGATGCCGGAGAAGGTCTCGCCCTTGTCGAAGGCCTGGCCCTCGCGGTTGAAGTTGCGGTGGTCGTCCTCGCCGAAGGCGGTTTCGGCGGTGAACCTGCCCGACAGCAGACCGCTGGCCAGGGGCACGCGGGCGATGACGCCGACCCCGGCCTCGCGGGCGGCGGGCAGCACCTTCTCCAGCGGCTTGTGGCGGAAGGCGTTGAGGATGATCTGCACCGTGGCCACGTTGGGCCGGGCGATCGCCGTCAGGGCCTCGTCCACGGTCTCCACCGACACGCCGTAGGCGCGCATGCGGCCCTCGGCGACCATGGCGTCCAGGTCGTCGAAGACGGCGTCGGTGGCGATGACCCGCGGGGGCGGGCAGTGCAACTGGACGAGGTCGATCGTGTCCACGCCCAGGTTCTGGCGGGAACGGTCGTTCCAGGCGCGGAAGTTGTCGGGGTTGTAGTTGTCGGGGGTCTGGTCGGCGCGGCGGCCCATCTTGGTGGCCACCGTGATGCCGGGGCGCTCCTTGATCAGCTGGCCGACGAGCCGCTCGCTGCGACCGTCGCCGTAGACGTCGGCGGTGTCGAAGAAGGTGACACCGGCGTCGGCGGCCGCGTGCAGGGCGGCCAGGGCGTCGGCCTCGCTGACCTCGCCCCAGGAGGCGCCGATCTGCCAGGCGCCGAAACCGATGACGCCCACGTTGTTGCCGGTGCGGCCGAGTACGCGTGTTTCCATGGGTGCGATCCTAGGCCCTTGGGAGCGTTCCCATCTGCGTGGACTCCCCTGATAGCGTTCGGCGCCGGCGGCGGGGTTGACCCTGACCCGGGGTCAACCCCGCACCATGGCGGCATGGACACCGAGAGCACCACGACCGAGACGAACGGACCCCAAGAGCCGTACGGCGGACGGGGCGGCGGGACGCTGCGGCGCTTCACGGTCCACCACGACGGTGTCACGATCCCGGTGACCCGGGGCGGCCGGGGACGGCCGCTGGTCCTGTGCCCCGGGCTGCACACGACCCAGGCCGACCTGCGCGAGCTGACCGGGCTGCTGCGGCGCGACCACGACGTGGTGGCCTTCGACCTCAGGGGCCACGGCCTCGCCTCCGCCGCCGACCAGTACTCCTTCGAGTCCTTCCTCGGCGACCTCGGCGCCGTGATGGCGGGAGTGGAACGGCTCGACCTTCCCGAGGCGCCCGTGCTCGTGGGCTACTCGCTGGGTGCGGACCTGGTCGTGCACCACGCCTCCGAGCGCCCCGGCGGCATCGCCGAACTCGTGCTCCTCGACGGGGCGAACCCGACGCCCGAACCGTTCGTCACCGAGGCCGACCTGCCGCTCTTCCGCGCGATGTGGCAGGAGCAGGCGGAGCGGCGGGAAGCCCAGCGGGGCACCGCGCACCAGGTGCTGCTCACCACCCAGGAGGTCATCGACCTCAACAGGGAGATCGACGCCGCCCGGTCCACGATCCTCGACCGCTACGACCGGATCGACCTGCCCATCAGCATGGTCGTGTCGGCCGCGATGGCCGGTGACAGGGGCGGGGAGCACGCGCCGCGGTTCAACCGGAACTGGCGTGCCGGTGTCGCGCGGCTCGTCCGCGCGCAGCCGCGCATCGTGGTGCACCGGCTCGACGCCGACCACCAACTCGTCTTCACCCACGCCCCGGAGATCGCCCGTATCATCCGGGACACGCGGGGCCCGGCCGGGCGAGCCGAACCCCCGCACACATCCTGACCAGGAGGGATCGGTGCCGTGCTGACCATCGGCGAACTGGCGTCGTACGCGGGGGTGACAGTGCGCGCGGTGCGGCACTACCACGCCAAGGGACTGCTGTCCGAGCCCGAACGCGACCGCTCCGGCTACCGCAGGTACGGCGCCGACGCCGTGGTCGAGCTGATCAGGATCAGGACCCTCGCCGGGTCCGGAGTCCCGTTGGCGCGCGTGCGGGAGCTGCTGCGGGCCGACGAGGAGGAGTTCGCCGCCGCGGTCGCGGACATCGACGCGCGGCTGCGCGCGGAGATCCGGCAGCGGCAGCGGCACCGGGAGCAGGTCGCCCGCCTCAGGGCGGGGGACGCCCTGGCGCTGCCACCGGAGGTGGTCGACCACCTCGCCCGGCTGCGGGCGCTCGGGGTCCACGAGCGGATCGTCCGGGCCGAGCGTGAGGGCTGGATCCTGATGGCCGCGCACTCACCCGAACGGGTCGCGGAGTGGACGGCGTGCAAGCGCGAACAGCTCGCCGATCCGGAGTTCGTCGACTTCTACCTCGTCCTGGGCCGGGCGCTCGACTGGAGCGGTGACGACCCGCGGTTGGCCGGGCTGGCAGACCAACTGGCCGACTACCTCACGCGGATGGCCGACGAACGGGGCGGGCACTACGTGGACGACACCGGCGTCGAACCGGCGCTCGCCGAGCTGATGGACAGACTGGTCTTCGACACGGTGCCTCCGGCCCAGCGGCTGATCGAGCTGCTGGGCGAGCGGGGCTGGTCCGGCTGGACCAGGCTCGAACGAGTGGTCCCCGCACCGTTTACGCGGTCATGTTCACGGTGATGACCTGCGAGATCTTCTACGACGTGGCGGCGCGCGCGGTGCTGCCGTCCCCGGCACGGGGTGCGCTGGACCGGGCCAACGGGCGTCTTGCGGGCGGGCGCGAGGTCGCCCAGGAGTTCGTTGGGGCGCCGCTGGGCGGGTTCCTGTTCGTGGTGGCCGCGTTCCTGCCGCTGGCGGTCAACGCCGGAGCCTGGGCCCTGGGAGCCCTGGTGCTGCTCGGCCTGCCCCTGGCGGCCCGGGGGCCGGGAGCGGCGCCCTCACCGCAGCCGCACGTGGGCGGCGGTCGCGCGGCGGCGGCGCGGTCGGTGCTCTCCGACCTGTCCGAAGGGCTGCGCTTCGTGTGGGGCGACGTGCCACTGCGGTCGCTGGTGCTGTTCGTGGCGCTGGCCAACCGTCGTACCCAGCTCCGCCCGGAAACGGCGGTGCGGGCTCGCGGCGCTGACCGACGCCCGGGCGGCATCGCCGGGAGGGCCCTCATGAGCGAACAGCCGATCAACCTGAACGACGCACTGGACTCCTTCGAACAGCTGTGGAGCCCGCGCATCGTCACCCGGGTCAACGACTACGACGTGCGCGTGGCCGAGGTCCGGGGCGAGTACGTGTGGCACGCCCACGACGACACCGACGAGTTCTTCCTGCTGTTGAACGGGGACCTGTGCATCCGGCTGCGCGAGCACGCAGGGGGAGCCGAACGGGTGGTCACCCTGGAGAGGGGGTCGGTCTTCGTCATGCCGCGCGGGACCGAGCACCGGCCCGAGTCCCACGGCGGGGCCGTCATCCTCCTGTTCGAGCCGACGGGAACCCTGACGGTGGGTGACCGGCACGAGGAGGTGCCCGACCACGTGGACGCCACCACCGGGCCCGCCATGGGCGCCTGAGGGGCGCGCCCGCCGGAACGGGGGCGCGTCCCGGGGCCGCCGGGCCTTCCCGCCCGGTTTCACCTGAGGAGGAGGGCGCACCGTGCCGGGACCGGGCTCCGGACCGGGATCCGGAGCCCGGCAGCCGTTCGCGGGATCAGGGGCGGGTCTTGGACAGGTCCTGGACGATGGTCCGTTCGGGGACGAAGCGGACGAGGCGTGCGTCGTCGTCGAAGTCCTTGAAGCCGGTGGGCCAGGTGGTCTCGTCGTCGCCGAGGTAGCGGCGTAGCTTGCGTCTGGAGCGTTCCTCGTCGTAGGGCACGACCTCGGCCCCGCCGCGCATGATGACCTGGAGGAACTCCAATCTCTCCAGGTCACAGGTGTCCACGACCAGAGCGACCCGGGGGTCCTTGGCCAGGAACCGCGACATCCGCGAGTAGGCGCCGGTGATCCACCAGACAGCGCCCTCCTCCCACAGGAACCACACCGGACGCACCGTGGGTGCGCCGGAGGAGTCGGAGGCGGCCACCCTGGCGACCAGGGGTCGGGCGAGGAAGGCGTCGACGTCGAAGGGGTGCTCGTGCTGACCGGAGGTGCCGGGGGTATCGCTCATACCTTCAGGCTAGGAGGCCCGGGGCGGCGGGAGAAGGAGTTCTTCCGGGCTGTGGACGACCCGTCGCGGGGGCGTGCGGTGGCGGGCCGGACGAAGCGGCGGCCCAGCGCCGGGAGGGTGCGGGAGCGCGCACCAGACCTCGGAGGACCGCGAGGCCGTGAGACGGCTGGAGGCGGTCCACCCACCGGCACCGACCGGGAGGAAGCCCGGATCAGGGGTGGAGTGGGGGCCCGCCGCGGCTTGGTCAGCTCCTCCTCGTCGAAGTCCCCGGCGAAGCTCGGGACGGTCGAGGCGGCCCCGACGTCGGGCGAGGCAAGCTCGGGGCCTTCGTTCTGGAGGGCGAAAGCGGGGGCCCAGCGGGCCACGCGGTCCGTCCAGTCCTCCTCGACGGTCTGGGTGGCGCACGCTCCTTCGACGGGGCCGGGCCCCGGCGCCCATGCGCCGTCCCGGTAGTGCGGTGCGGTGGTGGTCATGGGGGGCATGCTCGCAGGTGGAGACGGTCGGCGGGCGGAGTCGGCGGTATCGGCCGGACCCGGACGACAGCCGGGCCCGAGGAGGTCACGGTGCTCCCCGCCCGGCCCGCAGTGCCGGAAACCGGTGGGGGTGACGACCGGCCCGCACACCCCTGGGTAACGTGCGGGAAATGGCTCACCACGCGACCATCCGCACGGTCCGGACCGCCGACGCGGACGGGCTCGTGCCGCTCTACGCGGCGCTGTCCCACCCCGCCACGGCCGCTCAGGTGCGCAGTCGTCTCGAACGGCTGGCAGGTGATCCCACCTACGGCTTCTGGGTCGGCGAGGCCGCTTCGGGAGAGCTGCTGGGCTTCGCCGCCGGGCACCTGCTGTTCCCGGTGGAGGACGACACCCCGGCCGCTCAGCTCATCGCGCTGGTCACCGCCGAAGAGGCACGGGGGAAGGGCGTGGGCACGGCGCTGTGCGCCGCGTTCGAGGCCTGGGCCGCGGAACGGGGCGCGGCCCGAACCATGCTGAACTCCTCGACCGGACGGACCGGGGCCCACGCCTTCTACAGGCGGCGCGGCTACACCGCGTCGGGAGTGCGGTTCTCGAAGCCGCTCTAACGCAGATCGACCGGGTGCGGCGGGGCCTCGATCGGTGGCGCCGCGTGTTCGCGCGCACCCGAAAACCCGGTGACGGCGGGGGAGCGGTGGGCCACAATGGCCCGATGGTCGACCGACACTTCTCCCAGCCGGACCTGGCCGAGCTCTACGACTACTTCAATCCCTGGCGGAGCTCGCCCCAGGACGACTTCTACCTCGACCTGGTCATGGACGCCCGATCCGTCCTGGACGTGGGCTGCGGGACGGGCAAGCTCCAGCGGATGGCGCGCGGGCGCGGCCACACCGGGCGCCTGGTCGGCCTGGACCCGGCCGAGGCGATGCTGGAGGTCGGGCGGCTTGACCGCGACGACGTCGAGTGGACCCTGGGTGACCTGCTCACACGTCCCTTCGAGGGTGAGTTCGACCTCGTCGTCATGACCGGCCACGCCTTCCAGGTGTTCCTCACCGACGACGAGTTGCGGGAGTTCCTGTCGGCGGTGCGCAGTGCCCTGACCGCCGACGGACGGTTCGTGTTCGAGACCCGCAACCCGGCCGCGCGGGGCTGGGAGGCGTGGACCCCCGAACGGGTGCGCACCGTGGACGGCCCCGGAGGGCGCAGGGCCACGTGTGTCCACCGGTTGGAGAGCGTGGAGGGCGACCTGGTCACCTTCACCTCCGACTACGGCGTCGAGGGGTGGGACCGGCCCAAGAGCAGCCGCAGCACGCTGCGCTTCCTGGACGCCGAGGCCCTGAACGGCTTCCTGGCCGAGGCCGGATTCGACGTGAGCGCGCAGTACGGCTATTGGGACCGCGGTCCGCTCACCGACGCGAGCACGGAGATCATCACTTTCGCTCGGCCCCGGTGAGCGGCGCCCGCCCCGGCGGCGGTCCGGACACCGGCGGGCTCACCCGCGCGGGCCGAGACTGGCCTGGAGCCCGTCCAGCAGGGCGTTGAGCCCGAACAGGAAGGTCTCCCACGCCTCCTGTTCCAGGTAGGGCTCGTCCTGGTTCTCGTTGCTGAACGCCCCCTGCTCCGACAGCAGGGCCAGCACGGGGAAGCGCCGGTCGAAGTCCGGGGCGACCCGCTCCAGTTGCGCGGAACGCTCGTACCACCAGGCGTCCTCGGCCACGCCCGTGACCTCCGGGGCGCGGCGCGTCTCCGAGGCGATCTGCACGGGTCCGCGCACGAGGGTGAACAGGTTGCCGTAGGCGCTGCGGATCTGTGTGGGGCCCAGCCCGGCGCGGTGCAGCACCACGGCCAGCGACTCGAAGAGCCGGTACTCGTTGGGGCCCAGCACCGGCCGCGCCTGGGAGACCTCCAGGGTCCAGGGGTGGTCCAGGTAGAAGTCCCACAGCCGGGTGGCCCAGGATGTCGTAGCCGTGCGCCAGTCTGGTTCGGCGTCGGCCTCGGCGGCGTCGGCCAGGTCGGCGAAGACGTGGTCGTACATCAGCTCCACGAGTTCGTTCTTGCTGGCCACGTAGGTGTAGAGCGACATGGCGGTGCGCCCCAGGCGCTGACCCACCGCGCGCATGGACAGCGCCTGCATCCCCTCGGCGTCGGCGAGTGCGATGGCGGTCTCCACCACCAGGTCCACGCTGAGTTCGGGTTTGGGGCCGGGAGCCGTCCGGGCGCTGTCCCCGCCGCGCGAACGCCACAGCAGTTCCATGGTGCGACGGGCGTCACCCTGCCCGGCGTAGACCACCACTTGCATCTCCTTACGCTATAAACTAACGTTCTCCAGCCATCAGCTTACGCCATAAGGACTCCTGAGGAGCAGTGTGTCTTCCCACCCCACCACAGCGGACACCCACGACACCATCCAGGTCCGGGGAGCCCGGGAGAACAACCTCGCCGACGTCTCGGTGGACATCCCCAAACGGAGGCTGAGCGTCTTCACCGGCCTGTCCGGCTCGGGCAAGTCCTCCCTGGTCTTCGGAACGATCGCCGCCGAGTCCCAGCGCCTGATCAACGAAACGTACACGACCTTCGTCCAGTCGTTCATGCCCAGCCTGGGGCGGCCCGACGTGGACAGCCTGCGCAACCTCAGCGCGGCGATCATCGTCGACCAGGAGCGGATGGGCGCCAACTCCCGCTCCACCGTCGGCACCGCCACCGACGCCGCCGCCATGCTGCGGATCGTCTTCAGCCGGGTCGGCACCCCGCGGCTGGAACCCTCCAGCGCCTTCAGCTTCAACAACTCCGAGGGCATGTGCGGTGAGTGCGAGGGCCTGGGGCGCACCAACCAGATCGACGTGGACCAACTCCTCGACCGCGACCTGTCCTTGAACGAGGGCGCGATCACCGTCCCCGGCTACGGGGTGGGCAGCTGGTACTGGCAGGTCTTCGTCAGCTCGGGTCTGCTGGACGCCGACAAGAAGGTGGCCGACTACACCGACCAGGAGCGGCACACCCTGCTGTACCTGCCCGTCACCAAGGTCAAGTCGGTCGGCAACTCCTTCTCCTACGAGGGGCTGGTCCCCAAGATCAGGCGCACCTACCTGGCCAAGGACCGCGAGAAGATGCAGACGGCCGTGCGCGCCTTCGCCGACCGCGCGGTGACCTTCTCCACCTGCCCCGGGTGCGGGGGCGCCCGCCTCAACGCCCGGGCCCGGGCGGTCCGGGTCGCAGGGCGCACCATCACCGAGTGCTCGGCCATGCAGGTGGACGAGCTGGCCGGGTTCGTACGCTCCCTGGACGAGCCCTCGGTCAAGCCCCTGCTGGACAACCTCGGCCACACCCTGGAATCCCTGGTGCAGGTGGGGCTGGGCTACCTGAGCCTGGACCGGGAGTCGGGCACGCTCTCGGGCGGCGAGGCGCAGCGGGTCAAGATGGTGCGCCACCTGGGCTCCAGCCTCAGCGACGTGACCTACGTCTTCGACGAGCCCACAGTGGGCCTGCACCCGCACGACATCGAGCGGATGAACAACCTGCTGCTGAGCCTGCGCGACAAGGGCAACACGGTACTGGTGGTCGAGCACAAGCCCGAGACGATCTCCATCGCCGACCACGTGGTGGACCTGGGGCCCGGCGCCGGGCCCTCGGGCGGACGCGTGACCTACACCGGCGACGTGGCCGGGCTGCGCGCCTCGGGAACGCTCACGGGCGACCACCTGGACCACCGGGCCGCCCTGCGCGAGCGGGTGCGCACGCCCCGGGGACACATCTCCATCACCGGCGCGAACTCGCACAACCTCAAAAACGTCAGCGTGGACATCCCGACCGGGGTGCTCACGGTGGTCACCGGTGTGGCCGGCTCGGGCAAGAGCTCGCTCATCCACGGCGCCCTGCCCGGACGCGAGGGCGTGGTGGTGGTCGACCAGTCGGCGATCAAGGGGTCGCGGCGCTCCAACCCGGCCACCTACACCGGACTGCTGGACCCGATCCGCACCGCCTTCGCCCGCGCCAACGGCGTCAAGGCGTCGCTGTTCAGCGCCAACTCCGAGGGCGCCTGCCCCGAGTGCAAGGGCGCCGGGGTCGTCTACACCGACCTGGCGATGATGGCCGGGGTCTCCTCGCCCTGCGAGCACTGCGAGGGCAAGCGGTTCCGGGCCGAGGTGCTCGCGCACAAGCTGCGCGGCAAGGACATCAGCGAGGTACTGGCGATGTCGGTGGTGGAGGCGCGGGGGTTCTTCTCCGGCGGCAACGCCCGCACCATCCTGGACCGGCTGCACGACGTGGGCCTGGGCTACCTGGGTCTGGGCCAGCCGCTGACCACCCTGTCGGGCGGTGAGCGCCAGCGCCTGAAGCTGGCCATCAGCATGGCCCGCGACGGGGCGGTGTACGTGATGGACGAGCCGACCACCGGCCTGCACCTGGCCGACGTGGACCGCCTGCTGGCGCTGCTGGACCGGTTGGTGGACGACGGCAACACGGTGGTGGTGATCGAGCACCACCAAGCGGTGATGGCGCACGCCGACCACGTCATCGACCTGGGGCCGGGCGCCGGGCACGACGGCGGCCGGATCGTGTTCGAGGGCAGCCCCGCCCGGCTGGTGGCGGAGGGCGACACCCTCACCGCCCGCCACCTGCGGGCCTACCTGGAGCGCTGACCGGCGTTCCCCGGGAGGGCCTGAGCGGAGGGCACGCGCGCCGAAGGCCCCCATGCGCGGCGGGGACGGCCGTGCTGTCCCCGCGTCCGCCCCGGCACCGGCGGCGCCGGAGGGAAGCCCGAGCCCTAGGCTGGTCCGGTGAGCGAACCGATCATCGTGGCCCGTGGCGTGGAAGTGGAACTCGGCGGCGTCCCGGTCCTGCGCGGAGTCGACCTCACGGTCGCGCGCGGGGAGGTGGTCGCGGTGCTCGGCGCCAACGGCGTCGGCAAGACCACCCTGCTCCGCTGCCTCGCGGGGCTCCAGCGGACCGTGGGCGAGGTCAGCGTCCTGGGCCGACCGCCCGTGGACGAACCCGGGTTCTGGCGCGAGGTCGCCCTGGTCGGCGACGAGCCCACCTGGTACCCGGGGCTGACCGTGCGCGAGCACCTGGAGCTGATGCGGGCCGTGCACGGCCCCGGACGGCTGGAGGTGGCGGCGACCGTGGAGCTGTTCGAACTGTCCGGTTGCGCGGACCGGGCCCCCTCGTCGCTCTCGACCGGTCAGCGCCAGCGGCTTTCCCTGGCCATGGCGCTGCTGCGGCCGAGCCGTTTGCTGCTGCTGGACGAACCCGAACGCGGGCTCGACGCCGCCTTCCGGGAACGGCTCGCGGAACTGCTCGCCGAGTACGCCGAGGACGGCGGAACGGTGGTGATGGTGACGCACGACCCGGGGTTCGCCGAGGACGCCCGCCACGTCGCCCTGGAGGCCGCCGCGTGAACGGGACGGCACAGGCGGGAGCGGGGGCGGCTCGGGTCCGGGCGTTCGCGCGGGCCCGGAACCGTCGGCACCGCAGCTGGTCCGACCGCTACGTCTTCCTGCTCGCCCTGGGGCTGCTGGTGGTGACGGTGTCCCCGGTGGTCGTCCGCGCGGTGGCGGCCGTGCCCGGCGTGGCCGATCCGGTGCGGGCGGGTGCGGGCCTGGCGCTGGTCGCGCTGCTGCTGGCGGCCTCCCTGAGGCTGGCGCGCGCGGTCGGGCCGACGGCGGTGTCGGCGGCGGACGCGGCGTGGCTGGTGCTCTCACCGCTGCCGCGCCGCGGGGTGCTGGCCCCCGCCCTGCTTGTCATGGCCGCGGTGTGCGCAGTGGTCGGTGCGGTGTTCGGTCTGGCGCTGCTGAGCGGGCTCGGCGCCCCCGACGCGCTGGCGCTCCGACTGCTGGCGTCCGTGGTCCTGGCGGTGTCGTGGACGGTGGGCGGGGCGGCGACGGCCGTGCTGGCGCAGGCGTCGCAGCCCTGGGACGACCGGCTGACCACGCTGCTCGTCGCCCTCGTCGTCGCGGCGGCCGCCGCGACGGTGATGAGCGCGGGCCCGGGGCGCGGGGTGCTCGTGGGCATCGCGTCGGCTCCAGTGTCGGCGTGGGGCGCGGCCGCGTGCGCTTCGGCCGGGGTGGCCGCGGCCCTGGCGTGGCGGGCCTGGCGCGCCCTGGCGCGCATCCCGGCCCGGGCGGTCCTGGATGCCTCGTCCAAGGCGGAACTCGCGGCGGGCGCGCTCCTGGTCATGGACCCGGGTTCGCTGTCCTGGATCGCCGAGGACGCGCACTGGCGACCACGCGTGCTGCGCTCGCGCGCGTGGCCGTCGCGGCTGCGCGGAGCGGCGGCGGTGGCCTGGCTGGACTGGCGGCGGCTGGCGCGGCGGCCGGGGCTCCTGGCGCTGGTGGCGGCGGCGACCGTCCTGCCCGTGCTGGCCGCGCGGGCGGGCTCAGGGGAGGCGGGTGCGCTGGCCGTCCTCGCCGTGGGCGCGCTTGCGGCCGCGGCGACGGGAACCGCGGGGGCGCGCCGGGACGCCGGGGACGCGGCGCTGGCGCGGCTGCTGGGCACCGGTCCGCGCGTGCTCACGGCAGCGCGGGCGGTGCTGCCCGCCCTGCTCGGCGGCCTGTGGCTGACCCTCGCGCTGGCCGGGCTGGGCCTCACGGGCTTCGGAGGGCTCCTGTGGCCGCTGGGGCTGTTGTGCGCTCCGGCGCTGGCGGCGGGGGCGCTGCGGCTGGCCCGGCGCCGACCCGTAGAGCACACGATGCCCGTTGTGGACACGCCCCTGGGCCCGGTGCCGCTGGGGCCGGTGGTGTGGGCGCTGACCGGCGCCGACATCGCCGTGCTCGGGTGCCTGCCCGCGCTCCTGGCGTTCGCAACCGGGGTGACGGGGCCGCTGTTCGTGGCGCAGGCGGTGTGGGGCGCGGCGGTGCTGGCGGCCTACTGCGCCGCCCCGGGGCGCGCGTGGTGACGCGGTCGGTTCGTGGGAGCCGGGGCTCGGACCGTTCCCCTCGCGGGCGACCGACCACTCAGGGTCCGGGTGCCTCGCGGTCCTTCTCGGCCGGGACCGCCGCCCCCGCCGACATCAGTCTTCGCGCCAGCACATGACAGCTCCTCGCCAGCTCCGGCGGGTCGAGCACCTCGAATTCGTGGCCCAACAGGAGCACGTGCACGAGCACGAAATCGAGGTCGTGGCCGCCGCTGACCACCTCGCAGCGCCCGTCGACCCGGCTCCGCACGACCGCCGCCGACGCGGGGATCTGCGCGCGCACCGTCTCGGCCGACGCGCGCACGAGGAAGCGCGCCTGACGGGGGTAGACCCGGCTGGCCACGCCCTCCTGCACGTACGCCGCCGCGTCGGGGGCCGCACGGGCTCGGAAGCGCCAGGTCCGCGCGACCACAGCGGTCATCCGGTCCACGCGGAAGCTGCGCCAGTCGTCGCGGTCGAGGTCGTAGGCGAGCAGGTACCAGCGCCGCTCGGAGGCGACCAGGCGGTGGGGCTCGACCCGCCGCCGTCGCACCCCGCCCCCGGACGGGTAGTCGAAACCGGCCTCGACCTCGTCGCGGCAGGCCCGGGCCAGCGTCATGAGCACCTCGGGATCGACCGGCGTGCGGCCAGAGCCGAAGGACTCCACCGAGCCGGAGAGCGCGCGCACCTCGTCGCGCAAACGGGAGGGCAGCACCCGGTCGAGCTTGGTCAGCGCCCGCAGCGCGGCGCCGCCCGCGTCCCCGTCCACACCGCCCGCTCCGGCGAGCAGCGCGACCACGGTGGCGATCGCCTCCTCGTCGTCCAGCAGCAGCGGCGGCAGGTCCTTGCCCGGGCCGAGCTGGTAGCCGCCGCCGACGCCCTGGCTGGCGTGCACCGGATAGCCGAGCGCGCGCAGGCGGTCGACGTCGCGCCGCACCGTGCGCGGGGTGACCCCGAGCCGGTCGGCGAGTTCGGGACCCGTCCACACCCGGCGCCGCTGCAACAGCCCGAGCAGGGTGAGCACCCGTTCCGTCGTACCGCGTTCGTCTGCGCCAGCCGTGTCCATGCGGTCCACCCTGCCAGAGATAGCGGACCGATCCTGTCCGCCAGTGGTGCCAGGGTTGCCCCATGAGCACAGCAGAACCCGACTGGAACCAGACCCTGCGCGAGCAGTGGGAGTTCCACTGGAACCACCACATCCGGCCCCGTTTGGAGGGCCTCACCGACGACGAGTACTTCTGGTCGCCGGTACCGGACTCCCGCTCCTGGAGCGTGCGGCCGCGCGGCGGCTCGACGGCGCCCGTGCGGGGCGGTTCGGGGGACTTCACGATCGACTTCGCCTTCCCGGAGCCCGACCCCGCGCCCTTCACCACGATCGCCTGGCGGCTCGGCCACGTCATCGTAGGCGTGCTCGCCATGCGCAACGCGTCGCACTTCGGCGCACCGGCGGCCTCGTACGAGACGTGGGAGTACGCCGGAAGCGCGTCCGACGCGCTCGACCAGCTCGAAACCCAGGTCGACGTGTGGCTGGCCGGGGTGCGCGGCCTGGACGAGGCCGCGCTGCGGGCCCCGGTCGGCGACAAGGAGCCCCACCCCGAGGCGCCCATGGCGGACCTGGTGCTGCACATCCACCGCGAGCTGATCCATCATCTGTCCGAGGTCTGCCTGCTGCGCGACCTCTACCTGCACACGGCGGCAGCCGCGAACGGAGCGAACCGATGAGTCTCGACGTCCAGATCACCTTCGACGCCCACGACCCCCGGGCGCTGTCGTCCTTCTGGCGCGACGTGCTGGGCTACGTCCACCCCGGGCCGCCCGGCGTCGTCCTGACCGAGGGCGCCGACCCGCTGGCCGCGTGGGACGCCTTCCTGGAACAGGTGGGCGTGCCCGAGGACCAGCGCGACACGAGGTCGGCCGTCGAGGATCCCGAGGGGAGCGGCCCGCGGCTGTTCTTCCAGCGGGTACCGGAGGACAAGGTGGTCAAGAACCGCCTCCACCTCGACGTCCGCGTTGCTCCCGGGCTGCTGGGGGAGGAGCGGATGGCGGCACTGGAGGCCGAGTGCGCGCGCCTTCTGGAGCTGGGGGCGACGCGGGTGCGCCGCCACGAGCCGGAGCCGCCGATGGAGACCGGCTTCATCGTGATGGCCGACCCCGAGGGCAACGAGTTCTGCCTGGACTGAGGCTCTGCGGCCGTGGTCTCGGTGCCCGTGCCCCCGGGGGCACGGGCACCCTTGTGTGTCCCCGCGGTGCTATCCGCACGCCGCGTGGCGGCCCCGGAGCGGCCGCGGGCTTTGGGCCCCGGCGTGCCGCTCCTGGCGGAGGCGTCCCCCGGGGGACACGCGCCCTCGGGCCCCGACCTCACCCCGTACCCGGCGACGACGGACCCGGTCGCTTTCGGCGGGCGCCCAGGAGGCGGTCGAGGACCACCGCGACGCCCTCGTCGTCGTTTCCGGGCGCCACCTCGTCGCTCACCGTCTTGAGTTCGGGGTGCGCGTTGCCCATGGCCACCGCGTACCCGGCCCAGGCCAGCATCGGGGCGTCGTTCGGCATGTCACCGAAGGCGATGGTGTCCGCGCCGGACAGCCCGAGCAGACCGGCGGCGTGGGCCAGCCCGGTCGCCTTCGACAGTCCGAGCGGCAGGATCTCGATCTCGCCCGGTCCGGCCTTCGTCGTGGTCACCAGGTGCCCGGCGAGCCGCGACGCGATCTCGTGCAGTCGATCCCCGTCCAGTTCGGGATGCTGAACGTAGAACTTGCGCACCGGTGCCGCCCACAGGTGGTCGGTGTCCACGGGGACGGTCGGCAGACCGTCGAGCGGGTCGGGACGGTAGCCGGGACCGGCCAGGACGGCGCCCTCCAGACCGGCCCGGTCGGCGGCCAGCGACAGCGGTCCGGTCACCGCCTCGATCCCGGTTAGGGCCGACCGGGCCGCATCGCGGTCCAGGACGTATGACGTGAGCTCGCGGTTCGCGTCAGCGTCGTACACCTGGCCGCCCTGACCGCAGACCGCCAGACCGGTGTAGCCCAACTCGACCAGCACCGGCCTGGTCCAGGAGACCGAGCGACCGGTGGCGACGATGTGTTGACCGCCGCGCGCGGCCGCCGCCTCCAGGGCCGCCCGGGTGCGGGCACCGACCGTGCCGTCGGAGCGCAACAGGGTGCCGTCCAGGTCGGTGGCGATGAGCTTGTAGGGCAGGTCTGGCGGTGTGTCGCGTGACGGGCCCGCTGGCACGGCCGTCACCGCTGGTAGAGCTTGCTGAGCGTGCCGATGTCGGGAAGCTCGCCGGACAGCTCGGGGCGGTCCAGCGAGGCCATGGGGGTCTCCCAGACCTCCCTGGCCGGTGAGCGGTCCGGCGGCACCGGGGTGATCGGGGCCCAACCACCGTCGTCGGAACGCAGACCCAGCCGGGCCGCGACGGTACGCACCGCCTGCCGGGCGGCCAGCGGCGCCAGGGTGAGCTTGGACGGGCTGGCGACGACGGCCCTGCCGTCGAGCAGCTCGGCCCCGAACTCGTGGGCCACGGTTCCGCTGCTCGGCAGCAGCCCGGACTTGACGGCCGGGTAACCCGAGACGGCTTCGACACGGGCCAGGATCGCCGCGTCGACGACCCTGCTCAGGGTCAGCAGCACCCGGCGGGCCCACCAACCCGCGAGCTGGCCGGGGTCCCGGCCACCGCTGTCGAACGACTGGAAGTCGGAGACCAGCCAGGTGGCCCGCCCGTCGTCGTCGGCCCGGCTCGCGAGGAACAATCCGTGCTCCTCACGTTCCGGGAACAGTACGCTGACCGCGGGCAGGCGGCCGCGCAGCACCAGCATGTACGCCCTACGGAGCTGGACCGTGTCGGGCAGCCCTGAGCGGGCCAGCAACCCGGGCGTGCCAGCGCCCGCAGCGAGGACCGCGCTCCGGGCGCGGACGACCGCTGTGCCCCCGTCCGGCTCGGTGATCCTGGCGCTGACGCCGTCGCCGGACCGCTCGACGCGCTCGACCGCGCCCGGCCACCTCTCGATCCCGGCCGCGGCCGCCTGCAACCCCAGTCCGCGCAGGATGTCACCGACGTTGTACGTGGGTTCGGCGCTGCCGAAGCAGGCCACGGGTGTCCCGGACAGCCACCCCGGTGTGGACCGCGGACGCACAGCGAGCCCCGATGCCCGCCAGTACCGTTCGGCTCGGAGCACCGCGTCCGGGTCGGAGAAGGCGATGGTGGAACCGGCTGTCACCGGCGGTATCCGCGTGAGCAGTTCCCGCCAGTGCTCGCGCGCGCTGCCCAGCAGGGCCGGCAGGCGCGGTTCGTCCGGGCCGTACGCGTAGCCACGGTGCAGATAACCGTGTGACTGCCCGGACTGGCCTGCTCCGTCCGCCAAGGGCTCGACGAGCACCACGCGGGCACCGCGGCGGGCCAGGCCCAGGGCTGTCAGCAGACCGGTCACACCCGCCCCGGCCACCATCACGTCACCGTCGCGCACCGGTCACCCCCGTGCGGCTCGGACCGGACGCCGGTGACCGGTTCGACCGCGGCGACCAGTCCGGAGACCGGCGACATCCGCACCAGCCAGCGCTCGCCCGACACGGTCTCCAGCAGCACCGTCTCCTCGTCGAAGCGGATCGCGAAGCGCAGCGGACCGAGCCCGGCCAGCAGCAACCGGTCCCGGCTGTTGCTGGCCTTGGCCATCAGATCACCGCTGAGCAGGCTGACCCGTATCTCCGTGGCGAGGCCGACGACGACCTCCACGCCGTCAACAGGCATCTCCGGACGCTCCCATCACGGCCAGCGCGGCCAGTGTCGCCGAATCCTGGACGGCCCCCGCCGCCGCCAGCTCCCGAAGCTGCGACCAGGACAACCTGCGGACCTCCATCCCGGCCTCGAACGTGTCCCGGTCGGGCTCACCGACATCCGAGACGTCGGCGGTGAAGGCGTGGCACGAGGACGTCGCGAAGCCGCTGCTCTCCGCGAACGTGACGAGGTGCCGCAGGCCGGTCAGTTCCAGACCGGTCTCCTCGCGCACCTCTCGCCGGGCGGCTGCCTCGGGTGACTCGTCCCCGGCCAGGGCGCCCTGCGGGAACTCCAGGCTCCGTGCGCCGCCCATCGTGGGCCGCTCCAACTCGACGAGGACGTACCGTCCCTCCTGACGCGGGGCGACCAGTACCGAATCGGGCCTGCGGACCACGAAGTACGGGTGCAGCGCACCGTCCGCCGTCTCGTACTGCCGGTGCTCGACCGCGAACCACGGGTTCTGGTGCGCCGTGCTCTCACTGACCTGGCGCATGGCGACCGGGCTCATCGAAGCGGGGACAGGTAGGCCGCCGCGAGCGGGCCCTCGCCCCGGCACAACCGGCTGTACCCGTCGTTCAGCGCGGCGACGGTGTCCGCCGCGCCGGTGTCGTCGGCCGCGCGTCCGTCCACGGTGTCCACCGTGCGCAGCCCCAGCAGCGTCCCGGCGAGCACCACCCGCGCCGTGTACAGCTCGTCCTGCCCGACAGGCCGCTCCTCGACCTTGTGGCCGAGTTCGCGGGCGAGGTCCAGCACGATGCGCTTGGTGATCGAGTCGAGGATTCCGGAGTCCACCGACGGCGTGGTCACCCGCCCATCCCGCACCAGCAGGATCGCAGCGCCGTCGGCCTCGGCGACGTGGCCGCGCTCGTTGAGGAAGAAGACGTGCTCCACGCCCTGCTCGACACGCTCGCGCTCGAAGACGCGGAAGTCGAGGTAGGAGCCGCCCGTCTTGGCGTGCGCCCCGATCGGCCCGCCGAAGCGCCGGTGTCCGCTCACGGCCGCCCGGACCTTCGGCGGAGTGCTGGGGCGGAACGGGAACCCGCCGATGTAGGTTCCGCCCTCGCTGTTCGGCGCCAGCGAGGAACGCCCCTGCCCGGCGTAGAAGGTCGGACGCAGGTAGACGTCCGAGCCGTCCAGTCGGGCAGCTACCTCGGCGAGCGCGCCGAGCACCTCCGCCCTGGTCATCGGCACCGGGATGTCGGCCACCCGCGCGGATTGGAAGAGCCGGTCGAGGTGCGCGTCGCCGGCCAGCATCTCGTGCCGCTGCTCACGGTCGTTCCAGAACGCCGTGATGCCCTCGAAGACGTTGGCGCCGCGCAGCGCCAACTCGTCCCAGACGTGAACTCTCGCGTCCTCCCAGGGCACGCATGCCCCGTTGAACCACATCACGCGGTCAGACATCTTTCCCCTCTCCCTCGATCGGTTGTCGCACGGCCTCGTCGCCAGCGGTCGCACGGCGCCCGGTCACGGGCGCGCCGCGGTCCCGGTGCGGGGCATGGGAGGCACGTCCACCGGTCCGAACGCACCGTTGCCGCAGCCGGCCCGCGAGGGCGACGAGGCTCGTCGGGCTGCGTAGGTCCGCGACTCCGATGCCCTCGAACCCTCCGTCCCGCAGAAGGGACAGCACGTGGGGGACCAGGTGCAGGCGCCCGCCGACCGTCAGGTAGGTACCGGCCATCGTCGGATCGGACAGCCCGTTGGCCCCGGCGACCGCGTCCTTGAGCGCCTGCTCGGCCGCGCCTTCCGGCGCCAGCATCGGCCGGTCCGCACCCGAACCGGCGACCGTGGCCGCGTCCGTCCGGCGGATGACGAAGCGGTGCGGACTCAGGACGGCGTTTCGGCCGTTGTCCGTCGAAAGCAGGAAGTCGCGAAGCTCCCATGGCTGGAGATCCGCGCTGACGTAGGCGGTGAGCCGACCGTGTTCCTCGCGGACCTCCGCGTGGTGGACCGCGGGATGCTCCTGGAGGCGTTCGGTGAGGAAACCCAGATCCACCCAGACACCGTCGACCTTCGCCCAGCCTGCGCCCGGCCGCCAGGGGTCGGCCGCCAACGACTCGGCCTCCCCGAAAGCGAGGTCGCCGGACACCGCGGCATGGACCAGGATCGCCTCCGTCAACTTGACGAGTCCGGCGCTGTCCCGGTCGCCCACGACGGACGCGTCGATGGCCGAGTCGATGTGCAGCCGCCCCTCGACGAGATAGGCGCGAAGGTACAGGTTGCAGGCGTCCCAGGAATCGTTCGACCGGCTGGTGGACACCCGCGAGTCCGCCAGCAGGGCACGCGGATCACCACCCGGCTCCGCCGGTATCGATTCGATGCCTTCGAGCGTGCAGCTGATCGACTCGGGTCCGGGCAGGAAGGCGCCCCGCTCGGCCTCGACGCGTCCCGCGCGCTCGTGGAACTCCAGGACGTCGAAGCTCATGTGCCGACCGGCGACGAGGACCGCCTTCTGCAACCGTCGTAGTACCTCGGAGAACGACGGCCTTCCTCGGAGATCGACGATCAGCGGCATGTCCCGGAAGAGCGAAGCGACCATGCCACGGGTGTTGGGGTGTTCCCGGAACGACCAGGTCAGGTTCAGCCCCAGCCGGTCCCGGTGGAACTGGATCGCCAGCGCGGTGTACGCGGCCGCGGTGAAGATCGACGCCGGGGCCGTGGCGAGTGTCCTCCGCAGGGTCGCCAGCGCCAGGCCCGCGGCGGGTGATTCGAGGTCCGCGCGCACCACGTCGGCTCCGGGCCGGCCGCGGCTCACGGGGAAGACCGTCACCGGAAAGTCCTGGAGCGCGTTTCCCCAGTGCCGCAGGGAGGACTCGACACGGGGTCGGCCGCTCTCCCGCTCGTGCCGGGCCTGGTCGACGGGCTGCGGCGCGTTCGCGCTCAGGCGGGCGGCTCGGTGCTGTGCCTGCGCGGCAAGCAGCTCAGTGAGATCGGTGACGAGGATCCAGGCCCCTCCCCGGTCGGCCACGATGTGGGGGACGACGAATACCAGGTCTCCCCGCGCGGTACGGCCGAACCGGATCGGGGGTTCGGACGCGACGTCGAAAGGGGCCTCGGTGAAGCGGCGAAGGGCGTCCTCGCCCTCGACCCGGGGAAACGCCGCATGGACGCTCTCGTGCACGCTCTGCCGTGGCCGCCCGTCGCCGTCCGCGTCGAACCTGGTGCGCAGAACCTCGTGCCGGAGCAGTAAGGCACTCACCGCACCGCTCACCGCGTCGTCCGACAAACCATCCGGCACGGCGACGACCCAGGAGAAGATCGGGAACAAACCGGGGTCGCCGGTCTGGTACGCCAACCACTCCAGTTGGCAGAGCCCCGACTGCAACGGGCCCGTGCGTCGCACTCCCTCGGAAAACCTCACCAGCTCTTCTCGCACTCGGGCTCCCCCGGTCGCAACATGGACAGCTACCTCCTCCGAGGCCCCCAGGCCCGCCGTCCCGGTCAGACGAAGTACCGGGCCTGGAGGCGGAACAGCTCGGCGTAGAGCCCGTCTGCCCGGCTCAGCGTGTCGTGGGTGCCGGTCTCCACGACCCGGCCGCCGTCCATCACCACGATGAGGTCGGCCGCCCGGGCGGTCGTGAAGCGGTGCGTGACCAGCACGGTCACGCCGCCCTCCTGGCGGCTCAGGTCGGCGTACTGCTGGAACAGCCACTCCTCGGCGCGCGCGTCGAGGCTCGCGGTGGGCTCGTCCATGATCCGCAGCAGCGGCGCCCGCCGCATCGCCGCCCGGGCGTTGGCGACCGTCTGCCACTGGCCGCCGGACAGCCCCTCGCCGTCCCACGACCCGCGCCCGAGCCGGGTGTCCAGGCCCTCGGGCAGCGAGGCGAGGAGCCTGTCCCCGCCGGCCGTCCGCAGCGCCCGGAGGATCCGTTCCGGGTCGTCGCGGTCTTCGAGCCGCCCCAGCCCGATCGCCTCCCCCAGGGACATCTCGATGTGCACCGGGTCCTGGAAGGCCGCCGTGATCCGGGCGCGCCACCGGTCCGGGGCGAACCGCGCGAGGTCGGTCCCGTCCACCAGGACGCGCCCCTGAGCGGGTTGGTAGAGGCCGCTGAGCAGTTTGACCAGCGTCGACTTGCCCGCGCCGTTCTCGCCGACCAGGGCCACCACGGCCCCGGCCGGGAGTTCGAGGTCGATATCGCTCAGCGCGGGCTGATCGCGGTTCCAGTACCGGAAACCCAGACCCTCCACCCTGATGCCGCTCTCCAGCCGGGCGGGCACCGCCGCCGACGCGGTCGGCACGAGGGCCGCACGCTCCGCGTCGCCGTCCCGCACCACGTCGAGGAGGGCCCGGGTGGCCCGGAGCGACTCCAGCGTCCAGAAGGACAGGTTGAGCAGGCTCTGCACTTGGCCGGTGATCTGGCTGCTGACGGCGACGGCCGCGACGATGAGGCCGAGCGGGGCGTCGCCGGCCAGTCCGGCCCGCACCATCAGGGTGACGGCGGTCGCGTACGCCAGCACGAAGATCAGCCAGGCCAGCGCGACCGGGACCCGGGCCAGTCCGTCGGTCCGGGCGATGTCGCGGCCCGCGGAGTCCCACTCCCGGCGGTGCCTGCGCCGCAGCTCGCCCGCCAGCCCGAAGAGGCGGGTCTCGCGACCGGGGGCGGCCGTCGTGGCGAGCGTGAACAGGTGACCGGCCAGCCGGGTCCGGGGCGTGGCGCGCTCCACGGCCTGCCCGCGCCTGCGGTCCGCCGCCCGGGTGGCCAGCACGGCGGGGAGGGCGAAGAGCGGCAGCAGTGCCAGGACGGGAACGACCGAGGCCATCAGGGCGGCTGAGGCGAGCAGGGCCAGCGCGGCTCCGGCCAGCCACATCAGCCGGTCGAAGCCCGGCCCGATCTCACCACGCGCCCCGCGTACCGCCGCCGCCCGGTCGGAGCGGCTCGAACGCTCGTGGACCTCCAGCGTCGGCGTCGTGCCGACCGCGTCGACGAACCGGCGGTCGACGTGGCTCTGGATCTGTTCCTGGAGACGGAGGCGGGTGAAGTAACCGGCGACGAAGGTGCCCTGGGTGAGCATGACGAAGACGGCCACGCACAGCGCGAGCACCACCAGGCCGCTGGCCGAGCCTCCGCTCGCCGCCTCGCTGAACAGTCCGATCGCCACGGCGAGGCCGATACCGGTGGCCTGTTCGAGGAGCGCGATCGCCACCGCGGCCAGGGAACGGAACCCGTCGACGCGGGGCCCGGTCGTGAGGACGAAGCGCAGGGCGCTGATCATGACGATGCCTCCTCGAAACGCTGCGCCTGCAGACGGAACAGTTCGGCGTACCGGCCGCCGGCGCTCATCAGGTCCTCGTGCGTGCCGTCCTCGACGATGCGCCCCTGATCGAGCACGACCACCCGCTCCGCCCTGCGCACGGTCGCGAACCGGTGGGAGATCGCGACGGTCGTTGCCCCCGCGGTGAGTTCGTGGAACGTGTCGTAGAGCCGGGCCTCGGCGCGGGCGTCCAGGCTCGCGGCGGGCTCGTCCATGATCAGGAGCCGTGCGCCGTGCCGCAGGCCGAACAGCGCCCGGGCGATGGCGATGCGCTGCCACTCGCCGCCCGACGCGTCGACCCCGCCCTCGTACCCGCTGGACATCACTGTGTCCCAGCCCCGGGGAAGCCCCTCGACGAACTCCAGCAGCCCGGCCCGGCCCGCCGCCTCCCGCAGTCCCTCCTCGTCATCGGCGTGGGCCAGGGAGCCGAAGGCGATGTTGTCCCGCACCGTCAACTCGTAACGGCCGAAGTCCTGGAAGACCGCGACCACCCGGCGCTGCCAGCTCCGGCGGTTGGCTTCCTCCACGACGGTCCCCCCGACGCGCACGCGGCCCCCGCTGGGAGCGTCCAGACCGGCGAGGAGCCGGGCCAGCGTCGTCTTCCCGGCCCCGTTGAGACCCACGACGGCCAGCGACTGTCCCTGGGGGACGTCGAGATCGATGCCGTGCAGCACCTCGTCGGCGGCTCCGCCGTAGCGGAAGCGCAGTCCCTCACAGGAGACGGTCGCGACCGGCTCCGTCCAGGAAGCGGTCTCGGGTGCGTCCGGCGGGTCCTCGGCCGGAAGCGCGAACGCCTCGGCGGCCGCCTTGGAGCCGAAGCCGGTGCGCAGGTCGTCCTCGTCCGCCCGGAGCACCTGGAGCAGGGCGCGCAGGGCCAGACCGCCCAGCGCCAGATCGCCCACCGTCGTGCCTGCGGTGGCGGCCCGGTAGGCCAGGTAGTAGAAGACCGAGGCGACCGTGACGCCGGTGACCACGACGACCACGACGACGAACACCCGGTGCTCACGCCGCCGCCGCCAGACCTCGGCCATGTTCACGCGCCACTCGGAGTGGTAGGCGTCGCGGAAGAAGGCCGTGAGCCCGAAGAGGCGCACCTCCCGGGCCGCTTCCGGCGTGGTCGGCACGTCCCGCAGGTAGGAGGTGCGGCGCAGCTTCTGAGTCTGGTTCACGGTCTCGATGACAGCGGTCCGGTAGTTGCGGACCAGCCGGAGGTGGAGCACCGCGAAGACCGCGAAGACGATGAGCCCCAGCCCCCAGGCGACCTGGGTGAGCAGCGCCGCGGAGCCGACGGCGGTCACCCACAGCGAGGCCTTGGCCGACAGGCCGAAGACCGCTTCCCCCGGCGGCATGTCGATGGTTCCCTGGCCCCGCGCCCGCCCGAGTCTGCCCTGGTAGTCCGGGTCCTCCAGGTGTCCGACGGTCGCCGGTCGCGATGCGGCCGCCATCACGCGCTCGCTCAGCCGGCCGGTGACCCGGCGGCCCAGTGCCCGTCCCAGAGCCGTGCGCCCCGACTCGGCGACGTGGGTGAGGAGGAAGAGCACGGCGATGAGGGCGACCCAGCGGTAGCACTCCCTCGCCGCCGGGCCGTCCAGCCCCTGGCCGGCGGCCGAGGCGAGCCCGTCCACCAGTGCGCCGACCCCGATGGTGATGCCGACCGGGGCCGCACCGGCCAGGACGGCCAGCACCGTGGTCAGGGCGGCCGTGCCCGGCGCCACGGAGAAGGAGTACCGGACCAGGGCGGGAAGCACCCACCGCGTGGCCGGGGGCGCGAGGCGGTCGGTGTCCGCGGTCACTCCCGCCCCCGGTCGTCGAGGTTGCGGGCGGTCGCGCCCCGTGTCTTGCTGCTCGGCATGCTTTCCTCCTGGACGGCTGGGGGTGCTTCCTTCGCGGCCGGTTCCGGTATCCCGGACCGGCGAGGCGACGTGTACCCGGACGGTGCTACTGGTGTTCGTCTCACCGTGACGCGGTGTCGTGGGCTAATGCGCTGGAACGGACCACCCCTGTCCGTCCGGCTGAGCGGTAGCGGCCGCGTACTCCTGGCGAAGCCTGCGTTTGAGCACCTTGCCGGTGACACCGACCGGGACCGATCCGGCGTCCGCCGCCCGGAGATCGGTCAGCGGTGGGTGGCCCAGACCGTCGAGGGCCTCGTTGGCCCGGGCCAGCATTCCGTCGGTGCCGTGGCCGTCGCGGAGAAGGACCAGCGCGATGGCGCACACCTCGCCAGCACGTTCGGCGGCCACCACGACGCAGTCGTCGATCTCGGGAAGACGGGTCAGCAGGATCTCCTCCGTGAGGACCGAATAGACCGTCCCGTCGGCGGTACGAATGGCGTCGACCGCCCGGTCGACGTGGTAGTACCGGTCCGCGTCATCACGGAAGACCAGGTCACCGGAGAGCCAGTAGCCGCTCAGCAGGCTGCGGTAGGTCCTGTCCGAGTCGTTCCAGTAGCCCGGTGTCACCGTCGGTCCCCTCACACCGAGCATCCCGACCTCGCCCGCCGCGGCCTGCGTACCGTCCTGCCGCAGGACGGCGACCTCGGCGAACGGCTGCGGGACTCCGATACAGCGATGCGGCGCCGCGACCCCGGGGATGGTGGTCATGCTCAGCACGCCGCCCCAGCCGAGCTCCGAGGAACCGAAGCCGTCGACGAACACCGAGCCGGGCACCGGATCGGCACCGACCCAGTGCCGGCCATGCTCGACCAGCCGGGCGACGTGTGCCCGGTGTGCGGCGTCACCGACGCTGACCCAACGCTCGACCAGGTCGAGACCGGCCGTGTCGGCCTCCCGCAGCGCCAGCTCGGAGAGCGTCACCGGAAAGCCGACCACGATGGTCGCGCCGTGACGGTCCGCCGCGGCGGCCACCGCCCGGCCGCTGCGGTCGGACATGAGCACCAAGGGCACCCCGGAGAGCATGGCGAGCAGCGCGTAACCGATCGCCGACCCGTGCGACTGGGGAAGGGCGGACAGGATCAGCGACCTCGGGTGGTCCCGGAACCGGGTCAGGTGCGCACGGATACCCGCCATCATCTGCGCGTGGGCCCAGATCACCGGCTTCGATGTGCCGGTGGTGCCCGAGGTGTGACAGATCAGGACGGGGTCTTCGGGGGAGTGCCGGAACGGCGACGGCACCCGTGCGTCACCGGGTGGAACGGTGCCACCGATCGACGACACCCAGAAGCGGTCGGTCTCGGGCTCCAGGGCACCGGTGATCCGCGACAGCCTGACCTCGTCCGTCTGGAGGCCGACGGGCGCGGTCGCCCGGAGGTGGGCCAGAGCGAGGCCGGGGGCCATCTCACCGTTGACCAGTACAGCGATGGCCCCCAGGCGGCTCAGCGCCAGGTAGTGGACCAGGTCGTCGGCGCCGTCCCGGAAGTAGACCCCGACCCGGTCCCGGGGGCCGACTCCGCGTCCGGCGTACCAGGCGCTCCACGCGCCGACGAGGTCTGCCAGCTCAGCCAGGCTCAGTTGGTCGCGCAGGGCCCCGTGGGCGTCGCGGAGGGGAGGCTCCGCGTGCAGGTACGGAGCGTTGACGTCCGGGCTGACCCGCAACGCGGTCTCCAGGGCGTTGCCCCCGCCCACCGCCGGATCGGCGGCGATGCCGTGGCGTACGCCGGACGGGACGAAGGTGGCCCCCAAGGTGACGTCCTCACTATTTGTCATCGGGAACTAGCTCGAGAAGTTGGTAGTCGACGCCCGGGACGAGGTCCTGGGAGGTGCGCAGAACCGTGATCCGGTGGCCTGTCCGAGCGGCCAGCCGGCGCAGCGAGTCGTGGTCGCCGAGATCGCTGAAGCCGAGCAGCAACCGGCCGGTGGCGGTCAGCCGCGAGCGCGCTCCGGAGAGGTAGCGCTCGTGCGCCCGGTAGCCGGGGTCGAAGACGGCCCGCCGCAGCTGTCCGCGCTGTTCGTCGCGGTCCGGTCGCGTGGCCGACCCGGTGCCTGCGCTGGCGTCGATGAAGGGGGAGTTCCAGAAGATCAGGTCGAACCGCTTCTCCGTCCCGATCCCGTCGAACACGTCACCGCGGTGCAACTCGATCCGGTCGGACAGCCCGTGCCGCGCGGCGTTGTAGGCGGTGTTCGTGACGGCCACGTCGTTGATGTCGGTGGCGACGACACTCCTGCAACCCTTCGCCGCGGCCGTCACCGCGGTCACGCCCGCCCCGCAGCCCACCTCCAGGAAAGATCCACCGACCGGGAACGGGATCGATTCGGTGAAGAACCCGGTCGAGACGCAGTGGGTCGGGGCGAAGACTCCCGGCAGCAGGTCCCAGTCCCGGCCGTGAAGCCGGAAGGTGGTCGGCTCTGTCACCCCGGCAAGGGTGCTGTTCACCAGCCAGGACCCCCGCACCACGGCACCCTTCGAGGGCCCGGGCCCGCCCGAGGCCGTCACGGTGTCCTCCCGTCCGTCGGTCCGGGTTGCGATCGCACCAGGTCCGCACGGGCGAAGGACTTCACGGGGACGGGGTCCATCTCGACCGTGAGGCCGAGGACCCACTCGGCGCTGCCCTCGGCCAGGAGCAGACGGGACAGCTCCAGGACCTCCGCGCGGGCGTCACCGGTCACGGCCACACAGCTCACCGGGCCGGTGAGACGGTAGTCGCGGGCGATGTGGCCGAGGACGGCGGTAGGCACCACCTGGTAGAAGAGGATCGGGCTCACCCGGTCCTGGTCGATGTGTTCGACGGACAGCTCCAGGCTGGCCGTGTCGAACCTCTGCGAGCCGAGGACGATCCCGACCCGGCCGTCGGAGCCTTCGAGGAGGTGTCCGGACCGCGGGTCGCCGAGGCATTCCCGGACGGCGGCGTACACCAGGGGAGCGAAGTCCGACGCGAAGAATCCGGCCAGTGGCGGCAGTCGCGGACTCGCGTGGACTTGCGCGCTGGCGACGAGCTCGAAGCCGGGCGATGACGTCGTCATGCTCCCGCCAGGAGAATCGCGGAGTTGACGCCGCCCACCGAGGAATTGAGGCTCAACGCCGAGGTCACCTCCACTTCCTCCGGCACGCTGACGTGCCGGAGCGGGTGGCGTGTGTCCGGCCGGTGCAGGGCCGCGGTCGGCGGCAGCACCGAGGAGCGCATCGCCAGCAGCGTGATGACCGCCTCCAGGGCACCGCTGGCCTCCAGAGCGTGGCCCGTCGTGCTCTTCGTCCCGCTGACGAACGTCTTCTTCGTGTGCGGGCCGAGCGCGGCGTGCAGGCCAGCGGCCTCGGCGGTGTCGTTGAGGGGGGTGCCCGTGCCGTGGGCGTTGACATAGGTGAGTTCGTCGGCGCGGATACCGGCGCGGTGGAGCGCCTGGGTGACGGCGGCGGCGACTCCGGCCCCTTCCGGGTGGGGCTGCGCCGCGTGGTGGGCGTCGTCGGTCATGGCCCAACCCGCCATACGGGCCAGGGGCGGGGCTCCTCGCGCCCGAAGGCTCTCACCGGACTCCAGCAGCAGCATCGCACCTCCGTCGCCGAGCAGCACACCCTGCCGGTCCCGGTCGAACGGGCGCAGCCGTCCGTCGGCGGCCAGTGCCCGCGCGGAGTCGAAGAGGCTGAACGCCTGCCGGTCGACCAGGAACGCTCCACCCGCGAGCACCGCCGAGCTGACACCGCTCCTGATCAGCTGCGCACCGTGGATGATCGCGTTCGCCGCGGCACAGCACGCGTTGACGAACGTGCGCCTGGGTCTTCCCAGCCCGAGCCGGTCGGCCACCAGTTCGGTGAGTTCGGCGGGCGGCTCCGGCTCGACAGAGGGCGCTCGCAGCTTGGTCGCCAGGACGATGGGAAGCGTCGCCGGGCTGGGCCAGCCGGCCATGTCGATCGCCTGGCTCGCGCAGGCTGTCGCCACGTCGACCGTCCCCGGGGCGGATCCGGTGCCGTCCTTCTCCTGGTAGGTCGCCGCCTGGTCGGTGCGGCACCGGGAGACGTCGAAGCGGGTGACCGGGCCAAACGCCGACGTACCGGAGAAGACCCCGTCGACGAGGGCCTCCTGGCCGAAGCCGAAGGCGCTGAACACGCCGAAGCCGCTGACATAGACCTCAGCGGTCATGCGTGCCCGTCCCCCAGGTCACGGTTGACGAGGGACGTCAGGGCGCCGATGGAGTCGACTCCGGTCGTCTCGCCACTGATCTTGGCCACGACGCCGTGCCGCTCCTCCAACAGGTGCTGGATCCAGATCGCGGTGTAGGAGTCGATGACGAGCAGGGTGTCGTCGTCGACCACCTCCGGCAGGTCGACACCCTCACAGTCCGCCAGGATGTCGCGGATCTCGTCCCTGCTGACCGCCTTCGCCCGGGGCTGTCGTTCTCTGCTGGTGGGTCGCGGAGAGGAGCTGTGCTCGGTCACGGACAACCTTTCCGGTCGGTGTCGCGGGAAGTTTCTCTTGCAGGTAGTACCGCTTGGGGGCCTTCAAGGAGCTCAGCCGTTCCCGGCTCCAACCCGCGAGCTGGCGGTCCGTGAGCCCGTTGCGGGCCGCCACGTGGGCCTCGATCACGTCCTTGAACGTCACGACCGCGTGGGCTACGTCGGGGTGCTGTTGCAGCACCTGCTCGATCTCCAGCAGGTCGATCTTGATGCCGCCGATCGCGATCACGGAATCGGCGCGGCCTAGGACGCTGACCGAGCCGCTCGCCTCGTCGACCGTCGCGCGGTCGAAGGTCCGCAGCCAGCCGGCGGCGAACCGCGCCACGCCATCGTCGACGAGGTAAGGCGTCTCGTCGAGCCGGACGTACAGCTCTCCGTCCGTCTCCCGGACGGTGATGCCGGGAGCGGGCCGACCGACGTGGGGAGCGGGGAACCGGCCCGTGAGGTCAGCGGTGATGACGCCGACCTCCGTCATGCCGTACACCTGGCCCAGTCGGCATCCGCTGGCCAGCCGGAACCGCTCGGCCACGGCCGGGCCGGTCGTCATCCCCGCGCTGGTGGCGACGCGCAGTCGCGGCAGCCGGGGAAGCTTCGCCGTGCTTCCGAGCAGTTCGAAGTGCGTGGTCACTCCGAAGATCGCCGTGGGTTCGAGCGCCTCCGCGGCCCGGGCGATCCCCCGGCCGTGCTGCGCGGAGGGAAGGAGGACCGGCATGCCCGTGGCCAGCCCGTACAGGATTCCGCCGATCAGACCCCAGGTGTGGACCGGTGAGCACAGCAGGAGGAGCCGGTCGTCCCCGCCCGGCATGTCGTCGATGGCGGCGTACCGGTCGATCTCTTCGTTCAGCGACGCGGCCGACCGCCCCACCACCTTGGACTGCCCGGTCGACCCGGAGGTGAACTGTACGAGGCACACCTTCCCCGGAAGGGCGACAGCCCCGGTCAGCGGCACCACCTCGGGCTGGGACCGGCCGGTGAAGCGGGTCGTCCCGGTCGCGGCGCGCACGTGGAACGCCGGCGGGCACAGCCGCGTCAGGGAGGCGGACTCGGCCTCGGTCAGCCGGTGGTCCAGGAGCATCGCGCGAGCGTCCAGCTTCCAGATCGCCAGGAGCAGCGCGAACAAGGTGGCGTTGGGGGAGAGCTGCACCGCGACGCAGTCGCCCGGCCGGACACCGCTCGCCACCAGCAGGTCCAGGCACCGGTCGACCTCACGGTGCAGTGCCCGCCGGTCGACGGTCCCCGTTTCGTCGATCCACAGCGGATCGTCCGAGCCCACACCGCACAAGCGGTCGCTCAGCTCCCGTGCGGACAGCACGGGTCCCGGTTCCGCATCCCCGTGCATCGTGAATCCCCCTGAGAGATCGACAATCCGCTGATGAAGTGGTGGTAGACGCCCACAACGACCCGTCCTCCGCCCGGACAGCTGGTCCGATTGGTCGACTGAAGAGCCCAGTCGAAATCCAGCAATTCTTCGTCGGTGAAGCCCTCTTCGATAGACCACGGCGGAGGGGCGCAGGATCGGAAACTACCCGATCGGATCTCTCCGCGACAACCTGTTTTATTGGCCTAAAGTGGCCGCGAACCCCGGAAACGGGGCAGGATCCCGAGGAAGTCCGTGCTCCCGAAAGCTCTGCCTCTTGCGTTCCAGAAGCAGCACTGAACTGGCGGTTCACCTCCGGCTGGGCGTGACGCGACCAAGCCGGACTCCTGGGTGGTGATCGGGTCCCCGGGCCGGGAGGCGCTCTTTTGCGATCATGCGAACGCGTGTACCGTCAGGGCCGGAGATCTCGTACGCCGATGGGCCGCCAGCTCCGGAGGGCCCCGAGGAGGCGCAGCCACGCGGGGCCGTGCGTGTTCGGCGAACAGGGAATTGAAATGGTTTTATTCGAGATGGACGACATCGGGAAGGAGACCCGGAACCGGCTGGGTCGCTTACGCGACCTCGGGTTTTCCACGCGGCCGCAATATCGGTGACCTCGCCCGCCGTGTTCGTGTGACCGGTCCGGGTATTGGCGGCGGATCCCCGTCGGCCATGCCGGCCGTCCAAATCTCACTGGCCCTAAAAGGAGGGTGTGTGCGCACGGCAGCACGACAACGCGGGATGTCCGTCGTCATTCCGGTCAAGGGCCGGGTACAGCTGTTGCGGGCCCAACTGGCCTCGCTCCGCTCCGCCATGGACCGCAGTCCCGAACCCGCGGAGGTCATCGTTGTCGACGACTCGGAACCGGCCGACGCCGCCAGCCACCGAGCGAACTGCCGTGAGTTCGGCGCCCGCTACGTGACCGGCCCTCGCCACGTCGGCGCGAAACGGAATCTGGGCGTCGAACAGGCCGCGTACGACCTGATCCTGTTCACGGACTCCGACTGCCGGGTGCCGCCGGACGTCTTCGAGCGTCACGTCAAGACCCTGCGAAGCGCTGACGACTCCGTCGGGGGCGTCACGGGCCCCACCTTCGTGGAACAGGGCCGGGCGCCGGCGAACCGCGTCATGCGCTGGTCGAAGCTGATCAACGACGACCTGGAACGCCCGCGCCGATGCGCGAAGGTCACCTGGGCGACGGCCACGAACCTCGCCGTGCGCCGGGAGGTGTTCGAGGAGGTCGGCGGTTTCCCCTCCGAGAGCCTCGACCACGTGGGCGGTGAGGACTGCGACCTCGGCCTCAAGATGTCCGAGGCCGGATACGCGATCGTGTGCGACCCCGAGGCGGTCGTCGTCCACGATCACGCCATCACGGACTCCCTCGCCACCGCGGGCCGCCGACTCTACGGCTACGGTCGCTCCGAGCAGTGGGTGTGCAGTGTCCACCCCCGCCACCGTCGGCTCGTGGTGAACGCCTTCACCGTCGGAGCGGCGGCCACCGCGGTCGGTATGGCGCTGGCACCCCGCACCGGCGGGCGAAGCCTGCTGGCGGGGCCCGCGAGCCTCCTGGTCGTGGTGGGCCTGCGCGCCCGTCGGCTGCGCGATGACGACAGGTCCGTCGGCGGCTCCGTCGAACGCTTCGTGTGCGCGTCGGTCGACCTCATGTTCGACCTCGGCGGTTTCGTGGCGGCGCTCGAACTCCGCCGTCCGAGCATGTTGTTCACCGGCCTGGAACCGGCCGACGCCGACTGAGACCGGGGGCGCGGCCCGGCCGACCCTCCCTTGGCCGGGAGGTGGACGGGGCCGCACGAACACGCGACGGCCGGAGCACGGGGCGGCCCCTGGGCCCGCCATGGCCGGTCGTCGTTGTCCGGCGGCGTTTCACCGTGAAGACGGGGATGCGAATAAATAATGATGACGAACGACGAAATGATCGCGATCATCGTCGAATGCACGGCCCTTCAGGCAATCGAGGGGCCCATCGGGTACGACACGAAGATATCGATCGACTCCTTCAGTTTCGTCTGGCTCCAGCATCTGCTTGAACAGCGCTTCGGATTCGACCTGGAGCAGCCTGGACAGGACGTCCTGGAGACACTGGACTCGGCGCGTTCCGTGCACCGGTACCTCGCCGGGATCAGCCCGGAACACTTCGCCTCGGCGGACTGAGAAGAATCGTGGGACGAATTCGCCGCCCCGACAGCGCGCGCAAGGACGTTCCATGATGCGAAGGGAGAATCATGTGCGCTCAGATGACGCACCCGCAGTCCATGCCACACCAGAATTCTCGGCGGCTTTTCGTCGCACGCACGAACCGTTCGCGAGGGCCAGCGGGCTCCACGGAAGCGGGGAGGAGCACCGGTGAGTGAGCAGCCCGCGGCCACCGCACTGAATTCCGAGTTCGAGACCGTGCTGCGCCGGTGCCTGGACGATCGGATCGACCCGGAAGCGCCGCTGCGGGAAGACAGTGACCTGACGGCTTTCGGTATGGACTCGCTCACCGTCGTCCGACTCCTGGTGACGATCGAGGACGTCTTCGGGGTGACGATTCCCGACGAGGAGCTCGCGTTCGAGATCTTCGCCTCGCCCGGTGCCCTGTGGACGGTTGTCTCCGGTCTCCTGGAGGAAGCCAAGTGAACCCTGAGCTGCTCCGTGACGTCGCGGAAAGAGTACGGCTGGTCCCCGACCGGCACCGGGTCTTCGATCAAGGCACACCGACGGTGCTGAAGGTTTTCGGGATCGGTGCGCCGGTCCTGTCCGACCTGCTCGATCTCGGGCTCCCGCACCGTTCGTCGGGGGGTGAGCGGTACTTCGACAAGCTGGACCTGGAGAACGTCTCGCTCTCCCTGGGGCTGCCCTCACCCCGCTACCTCGCGATGCGACGGTGGCCCGAGGTGCTCCGTGCCGTGGTGGAGCGCCGACCGGTCCGCTACGACCTCGAAGTCGTCGCCGAATGCGATCCCGAAGCACCCGTCCATGTGTGTGACTTCCGCCTGCCCGCGGAAGTGCTGGCCCTGGGGACGGAGACGGACCCCGCTGTCCGCAGGCTCACGCTGAGCCGCGAGGTCGGGGCCACCGGCCGCCACGGCGAGGCTCCTCGGGAACTGCAACGGATCTTCTCGGAGGTGTCCGCGTTCCGGTTCCACATCCTGCCCGAAGCCCTGTACGGCGACCTCGCCTTCGTCGAGGAGACCTCGCTCGCCGACTGCGAACTGGCCACCCGGTACCTGGCCCGGCGGGCGGCCGAAGAGGGTTGGCAGGCCCGGCGCAGCTTCGGACTGCTGCTGTCCAGCCCCTACTCACTGCCGCACTACTGGCCCGAGATCCGACTCGACGGGGTGTGGACCGCCTTCGACCCCCACCTGGTCAACAGCCTGGTCCGGTGGGGGGTGCTGGCGCCCTCCGCGGTCTCCAGCGCCCAGGTGCTGAACCCGGTCTTCTTCCGTGTCGCCGAGGACTGGACGCCCCTAGTCCAGGACGCGGGGCGCCCCGCGCGGGTGTCCGTGCTCACCCGGCGCCGAGCCCTGCCCGACGGCGCCGCGAGCACCGACCAGCCGCTGAACGAGACCGCCGATGACTGAGCTCGGGGGTGTCACCGCCGTCGTCAGCGGTGACGCGCGAGCTCGTTCAGGGACACGCGCATGACGACTCTCCTCATCGACAACTACGACTCCTTCTCCTACAACCTGGCCCACTACCTGGGCGAGGTGACCGGAACCGAACCCACGGTCATCCGCAACGACGAGCCCGGGTGGCGGGTGGAGCATCTCGACGGTTTCGACAACGTCGTCATCTCCCCGGGCCCGGGGACACCGGGCGTCCCGGCCGACTTCGGCATCTGCCGGGACGTCATCGCGGCGGGCGGGGTCCCCCTGCTCGGTGTCTGTCTCGGGCACCAGGGCATCGCGATGCTCGGCGGCGGGTCGTTGGCGCTGGCCCCGGAACCCCGGCACGGCCGGAGGTCTCCGGTCCTCCATGACGGCGCGGGGTTGTTCGCCGGCATCCCGTCGCCGCAGGAGGTCGTGCGCTACCACTCGTGGGCGGTCGACCGCCTCTCGGCTGATCTCGAAGCGCTCGCCTGGACGCCGGACGGGGTGCTGATGGCGCTGCGCCACCTCAGCCGCCCCCAGTGGGGGGTGCAGTTCCATCCAGAGTCCATCGCGACGGAGTACGGGCACCGCCTGCTGGCCAACTTCACGGAACTGAGCGCGGAGTGGAACCGCCGACACGGCAGGCGCGTGCGCGCTCGGCCGCCGTCGGCGGCCCTCCCGAGCGCCCCGCAGGGCCGAGGACGGGTGCGGTACCACCTGATGGTCGAGGAATTCCCCACGCCGTGCGACGCGGAACAGATCTACGAGGCGTTGTTCCTCGGCCAGTCGTTCGCGTTCTGGCTGGACAGCAGTCGCCCCGATCCCCGGCTTGGGCGCTTTTCGATGATGGGGGCGGCCGACGGCCCCCTGTCGGAGGTGGTCACGGCCGACGTCGCCGACGGCACGGTCACCGTACGCTCGGGGCAGCACGCCCGGACGGAGGTCCGGCCGTTCCTGGACTGGCTGGACGACCGTCTGCGCGCCACCGAGGTCGTCGGCGGCGATGGGCTGCCGTTCGGCTTCCGGGGCGGCTGGGTCGGCTACCTGGGTTACGAACTGAAGGCCCAGTGCGGCGCCCGCATGAGCCACCGCTCCGATACGCCGGACGCGTCGTTGCTGTTCGCGGACCGGTGTGTCGTCCTCGACCACAGCACCTCCAGGACCTACCTGCTCGCCTTACACGAAGGGGACGGGGCGTCGGCCCGGAGCTGGCTCTCGGCCACCCGGGCCCGTATCCGGGCCCTCGCCGGTGCTTCCCGCACCTCGGCGGCGAAGCGGGAGCGGGCCACGGCGCCCGTGTCGCCGCGGCACGACCGCAGCGCCTACCTGGAACTCATCGAGTCCTGCCAGCGCGCCATCACCGCTGGCGAGAGCTACGAGGTGTGTCTGACCAACATGCTCGACGCGGAGTGCGCGCTGGACGTGTGGTCCGCCTACACCTCGCTGCGCCGGGACAACCCCGCTCCGTTCGCGGCGCTGCTGCGCCTGGGGGACCTGTCAGTCCTGAGCACCTCCCCGGAGCGCTTCCTGCGCGTCGACGCCGACCGGCGCGTGGAGGCCCGTCCGATCAAGGGCACCCGCCCGCGGGGCCGCTCGGCCGAGGAGGACCGAAGGCTCAGGGAGGAGTTGGCCTCCTGCGAGAAGGACCAGTCCGAGAACCTCATGATCGTCGACCTGCTCCGCAACGACCTGGCCAAGGTCGCGACGACCGGTTCCGTGGCGGTTCCGGAGCTGTTCGTCGTTGAGACCTACGCGACCGTCCACCAGTTGATCAGCACCGTGACGGCCCGGCTGCGCCCTGACCGCAGTCCCGTCGACTGCGTCCGTGCCGCCTTCCCCGGCGGCTCGATGACCGGAGCGCCGAAGCTGCGCACCATGGAGATCATCGACCAGTTGGAAGGTCGGCCCCGCGGAGTCTACTCGGGTGCCATCGGGTACTTCTCGCTGTCCGGAAGCGTTGACCTGAACATCGCGATCCGCACCCTCGTGGCGCAGCCCGGTCGTGTCGGTTACGGGGTCGGTGGCGCGATCGTGGCCATGTCCGACCCGGCCGGGGAGTTCGAGGAGACCGCGGTCAAGGCCGCACCTCTGCTCTCGCTGCTTGGCACGCGCTTCCCGGAACGGGACACGCAGACGGCGACGAGCGGAGTCTGAGAAGGCGCCGGGGAGGGTCCGCGCCGACCGCCGAGGGCCCTCCACGACGACGGCCGTGACCGGCCCCGCTGCCGACGGCCCTCGTCCCCGCGGACGCGGAAGCCGGGCGGCGCGGGGACGAGTTCACCGGCGGGGGAGGAACGGCCCCGGGGTGCCGGGACCGCCGCGAAGAGCGGTCGCGGTCAGCGCCGGGCGCTCATCCCAGGGCCTCCCGCACCTTCTCGGGCCAACGCCCGGGGTCGGTTCCGTGCTGACAGAACAGCGCGTAGCCGATCCGTTCCAGGCCGATGCCCACGCACGCCGAATGCGCCGGCGAGCCGTCGGGCAGGCTGATCCGGAAGGGGCCGCCGAAGGTGGTCCCGTGCAGGTTGAACGAGCCCGCCGCGATGGTCCTGCCGGGTTCGACGGGGACTCTCAGCTCGTATTTCGTCTTGGTCAGGCGCTGGGCCAGAACCTGCTGCGGGGTGGTGTCGCTGCCGAAGAAGGGGTCGTTGGCGACCTCGACGTGCGCGGCGAGCGCCAGCTCGGCGGTCAGGTCGCAGACGGCGTCCAGGAACGCCTGACGCCGCCGGGCCACCGTCGCGGCGTCACCGAGGAAGACGATCTCACGGATGGTGAAGTCCCACAGCCGTTCCATCGAGCGGGCATAGGACGACTCGAAGCGGAAGGACTTGCCCCGCGAGGTGACCACCGCGTGGTCTTCCGGCAGCGGCGCCTCTCGCAACTGGTGGTAGGTGTGGAAGCACATGGTCGGCGGCAGGCAGTACCCGGAGTGCGCCGAGTGCTCCTGCAGGTGCGCGGCGAGCCCGTTCGGGGTGGCCGCGCGGTCGGGCAGATCCGCGAGGAACGCGTCGTAGGTGTCGGTGTCCGCGTGCAGCCGACCGGCCGTGAACAGGTACTGCGGGAACGCCCCGAGGTAGCCGCCCGTGTGCAGTGACCGGGTGGATATCAGGGTGGGGTAGCGGTACTCGACAGCGCCGAACCCCATGGCGACGGCCCTCACCCGTCGGTCCACGGCCTGCAGCACCCCGGTCATGGTCTCGCCCAGGGCCACCAGTCCGGGACCCATGTCCTGTACGGCGCCCGCCGCTTCGAGCCGTTCGTAGGTGTCCGGCGTCGTGCGGTCGGAATGCGGAGAGGTCCACACGACTTCGCCCGCGCTCAGCCGCTGCGGTGCCACCTCGCGCCTGGTGATCAGGTTGATCTTGCGGGACAGCTCAGCCTGGTCCGCGTCGCCGACCGTGGTCACGTCCAGACCGATGATCCGGTCCCGGTCCGTGATCAGTTCGAACGTCTCGATGGCTTCGGAGGTGTAGTGGACACGGGACGCGAGTTCACCGCCCCGGGCGACTGGAACTGCGACTTCGAGGGGGATGCGATAGGCCGGCACGGCCCTCCTTCGGACGGGTCTGATACGGCGCAGGGGTCCCCCGGACCGGGCACGGCGAGGTCCGTATACAGGCTGCACCGGTGTGCCGGACCGAAGCCGCCACCGCCCGGAGCGGGCCCCTCGAAACGGTCGTTCCCCTCCCCAGCGGCGCGGCGAAGCTCGAACAGCTCGGTGGGGTAAAGGTTACTCGACCGGTCTGGTACGAGTTTCGCGGAGTCGGCGGTAACGGCTGTCCTGACGCCCTGGTCGGCGTGAGCACGCCCTCACCAGCGGGACGCGTCCGAGGTGTCGGGCACGTGTCGGCCTCTTCGGCGCACCGCGCTCCCGACGCGGCGGCCACCGATCAACCCGTTCCGGACCGGTCGCGCGGAACGCACCCGTCCGTTCGCGGCGTGGGACGGGCCTTGTCCGTTGTCCCGTGGGGCACGCGGCCGGGGTGGTGCCGCGGCTCTGGGCCCTGGCCCGGCACCCGGAGCGGACGGCACCGGCCGGTCCCGAGTGCGACGAGTTCGACGTCGTGCGCGGCTGAAGGCAGGGTCGGGCTCCGGGGCGGGTGGGTGGCGGCCCGGGGTCGGGTCGGGGACATCCCCGATGGCTTCCCGGCCGTGCGTGCTAGATTCTGGCCATGCGGTCAAAAAATGAACCAGGCGGACAGAAGCGGTCCTTCATCGAGGAGGCCCGCAGGGCGCAGATCACCGCGGCGGCGGTCGAGACCATCGCCGAGGCGGGCTACCCCAACGCCTCCCTGGCGCGGATCGCGCGCACGGCCGGGATCAGCAAGGGCGTGATCTCCTACCACTTCGCAGGAAAGGACGAGCTCATGGACCAGGTGGTGACCGACGTCTACACCGAGATCGCCGAGTCCGTCCTCCCGGGGATGCTGGAGCGGACCGACGCCGCAGACATGCTGCGGGCCCACGTGCGCGGCGTGGCCGAGTACGCGCTGTCCCACCCCGAGCGCATGGCCGCGCTGGCGCAGATCTTCACCCACGCGCGCAAGGAGGACGGCTCCCCGCGCTACGGGGCGGCGGAGGCCGAGGCCCTCTACGAGTCCCTGGAGGGCCTGTACCGGTCCGGACAGGAGAGCGGCGAGTTCCGCGGCTTCGACGTGCGGGTGATGGCGGTGACCCAGCAGACGGCGATCGACGCGATGTTCGCCTACTGGAGCGCCCATCCCGGCCACGACCTCATGGCGCACGCCCGCGAGCTGGGCGAACTGCTCGTGCGCGCTACCCGCGCCGACCGCTCCCCACCCCCGAACGACTGACGAGGACACCATGACGCAGCACGCCAGCCCACCGCTCCTCCCGGACCCCGCGCAGCCCGCGCGCGGGCGCCTGCACCACGTCGACAACCTGCGGGTCGCGTTGACCGTGCTGGTCGTCCTGCACCACGCCGCGCTCACCTACGGCAACATCCCTGTGTGGTTCTACCTCGAACCGGCCCAGGACCCCTCCGGCGGTCTGCTGGACCTGCTCGTCTTCCTCAACCAGACCTACTTCATGGGACTGTTCTTCCTGCTCGCGGGTTACTTCGTGCCGGGAGCGGCCGACCGCCGGGGCGGGCGCGGGCTGGTCCGCGAGCGCCTGGTGCGCCTGGGAGCGCCCTTCCTGCTGTTCGTGCTGCTGGTACGCCCGTTCCTGGTGATCCCCAACTACGCGCCCGCCGTCGAGATGTTCGCGGCCGAGGGCGCCGAGCTGCCGTTCTGGCTGTTCCTGATCGTGACCTACGACCCCGGGCCCATGTGGTTCGTGGAGGTCCTGCTGGTCATGACCCTGGCCTACGTGGCCGTGCGGAGCCTGCGCGAGCGCCGCGCCCGGAAGGCGGGCGCGGAGGTCGAGCCCCCCGCGCGGCCCGCCGACACCGCTCCGCTGCGCTGGGCGGCACCCGTCGCGGCCCTCACCCTGGGCCTGGCCCTGGTCACCTTCGCCTGGCGCTACCTGGCCCCGGCCCCGTACTGGCCGGTCGTGGGGCTGCCCAGCCCCGGTTACCTGCCCCAGTACGCCACACTGTTCGTCCTGGGCGTGCTGGCCTACCGGGGCAACTGGCTGACCAGGCTGCCCGGTGCCGCCGGGTGGTGGGGCGCGGCCCTGGCCCTGGCGGGCCTGGCGGCGGGCGCGGCGGTCACGGTCCTGCTGGGAGAGGTCGCGCCCGCCCCGGGCACCTGGCGGGCGCTGGCGCAGATCACGTCCGAATCCGTCCTGGCCACGGGTGCGGTGCTCACGCTGCTGGTGGGCTTCCGGCGCTTCGCCAGCGGGAGCAACCGCCTCACGCGCTGGCTGTCCGACAACGCCTTCGCCGTGTACGTCCTGCACCCGCTGGTGCTGGTGGGGCTGGGTGTGGCCCTGAGCGGTTGGGAGGCCAGCGCGCTCGTGAAGTTCCTCGGCATGGGCGCGCTCGCGGTTCCGGCCTGCTGGGCGCTGGCCACCGCCGTGCGGGCGGTTCCCGGAGTCCGGCGGATCCTGTGAGGGAGCGGTGGGGGCCCGCCTCCGCGAAAGCCGGAGACGGGCCCCACCCGCGTGCGTAGGGCTAGGGTCGGAACGCGACCGACACGAAGGGACCGTGGTGACCAGCCAGAAGGAACGTATGCTCGCCGGTGAGCTCTACCAGGCCGACGACCCCGACCTCCAAGCCGACCTCATCCGGGCGGAGAGGCGCGCGGCGGCGTTCAACAGCGCATCCGTGGACGACCCGGACCGCCGAGAGCTCCTGGCCGACCTGTTGGGCGAGCTGGGCGAGGACGCCTGGGTCCGGCCCCCGCTGCGGGTGGACTACGGCTCCATGATCACCATCGGCGCGCGCACGTTCGTCAACTGCGGCGCGGTGATGCTGGACGTGGCCCCGATCAGCATCGGCGCGGACGTGCAGATCGGCCCCAACGTCCAACTGCTCACCCCCACCCACCCCGTGGACCCCGAACAGCGGCGCGACAAGTGGGAGGCGGCCGAGCCGATCACCATCGGCGACAACGTGTGGCTGGGCGGCGGGGTCATCGTCTGCCCGGGTGTGACGATCGGGGAGAACACCGTGGTGGGCGCCGGGGCGGTGGTCGTGCGCGACCTGCCCGCCAACGTGGTGGCCGTCGGCAACCCGGCCCGCGTGGTGCGCCACATCTGACCCGGTCCGACCCGGGGAGGGGCGCGACCTCCATCAGGGGCCGTGGCTACGGCGTGCGCGCCGTCCGTTCGGCACGCCCCCGCGTGCCGAACGGACACGGAGAGCCGCCCCCCGGTGTGGCGCCACCGGGGGGCGGGGTCTGTGGCGGCGGAAGCGGCCCCCTCGGAGGCGCCCGCCCGAAGACGGGGGAGGCTCCGTCCGGGCCCTGCCCCGCGACTCCTCTAGGACACCGTGCGCCCGGCCGGAACCGCCGCGGAGTCGTCGGCGGCGAACTGGGTCCGGTACAGCTCCGCGTAGCGGCCGCCGCGGGCCAGCAGTTCGGCGTGGGTGCCGCGCTCCACGATCCGTCCGGCCTCCACGACCAGGATGGCGTCGGCGGCGCGGACGGTGGAGAGGCGGTGGGCGATGACCAGCGCGGTCCGCCCCTCCAGCGCCTCGGACAGGGCGGCCTGCACCGCGGCCTCGGAGGTGGAGTCCAGGGCCGAGGTGGCCTCGTCGAGGATGACCACCTCGGGCCCGGCCACCAGCAGGCGGGCGATGGTCAGGCGCTGGCGCTCACCTCCGGAGAAGCGGTACCCTCGCTCGCCGACCACCGTGTCCAGCCCGTCGGGCAGGGCGGCGACGAGCCGGTCCAGGCGGGCGCGGCGCAGCGCGTCCCACAGTTCCTCCTCCGTCACCCCGGGCCGGGCCAGCGAAAGGTTGGCGCGCACGGTCTCGTGGAACAGGTGCCCGTCCTGGGTGACCATGCCCAGGGTGGCGCGCACGGAGGCGGAGGACAGGTCGCGCACGTCCACCCCCGCCAGGCGCACGGCGCCCGAGTCCACGTCGTACAGGCGCGGGGCCAGTTGGGCGATGGTGGACTTGCCCGCGCCGGAGGAGCCCACCAGGGCGACCGTCTGCCCGGGTTCGATCCGGAAGGACACCCCGTGCAGGACCTCGCGCTGCTCGGCTGTGTCCAGGACGGCGACATCCTCCAGGGAGGCCAGCGACACCCTGTCCGCGGAGGGGTAGGCGAAGGAGACGTCGTCGAACTCCACCGACACCGGCCCGTCGGGGACCTCTCGGGCCTCCTCCCTCTCCTCCACGAGGGGCCGCAGGTCCAGGATCTCGAAGACCCGGCTGAAGCTGACCAGTGCGCTCATCACCTCCACCCGGGCACTGGCCAGGGAGGTGAGCGGGGCGTACAGGCGGGTGAGGAGCATGCCCATGGACACCACGGTTCCCGCGTCCAGGCGGCCGGTGAGGGCGTAGAAGCCGCCCAGGCCGTAGACCAGGGCCAGGGCGAGCGCGGAGACCAGGGTCAGGGCGGTGAAGAAGACCTCCTGGACCATCGCGGTGCGCACGCCGATGTCGCGGACCCGTCCGGCGCGGCGGGCGAACTCGGCCGACTCCTCCTCGGGGCGGCCGAAGAGCTTGACCAGGGTGGCGCCCGGAGCCGAGAAGCGCTCGGTCATCTGGGTGCCCATCGCCGCGTTGTGGACGGTGCGCTCGCGCTCGATCCTGGCCAGGCGCGCGCCCATTCGGCGGGCGGGCACCACGAACAGCGGCAGCAGGACGAGCGCGAGCAGGGTGATCTGCCAGGACAGGGCGAGCATGACGGCCAGGGCCAGGACCAGGGTGACCAGGTTGCTGAGCACCCCGGAGAGCACGTCGCCGAAGGCGCGCTGGGCGCCGATGACGTCGTTGTTGAGGCGGCTGACCAGGGCACCTGTGCGGGTGCGGGTGAAGAAGGCGACCGGCATGCGCTGGACGTGGTCGTAGACGGTGGTGCGCAGGTCCAGGATGAGCCCCTCGCCGACGCGGGAGGAGAGCCAGCGCACCACCAGCCCCAGGGCGGCTTCGAGGACGGCCACGGCGGCGATGAGCCCGGCCAGCAACAGCACGGGTTCCAGCGGACCGCCCCCGGTGATGGCGGTGACGACCCGTCCGGCCAGGAGCGGGGAGGCCACGGTCAGGACGGCGGTGACCGCGCTCAGGGCCACGAACCAGGCGAGCTGGCGCGCGTGTGGCCGGGCGAAGGAGGCGATCCGGCGCAGGACGGGCAGTGAGAAGGGGCGCTGGTCCTCGCGGGCGTGCATGGCGTGGTACATCGAGCTCCACGCGGCCATTTCCATACTCATGGTCGTCCACCGGATCTGTCGGAGTTGATGCCGTGAACCGTAGAACCTAAACAAATATTTAGGTCAAACCCCGGCCGCAGCCCGAAGGCCGCCGTGCGGAGGAGCGGCCGGGCGGCGGTTCTCCCACACCCGCGGACATGTGCGCGCTTCCTGCTCACGCGGTGTTGCGGTGTACAACACGCCCACGTGTGCCCCTCGGGGCCGAGAGCCGGGCGACGGGGTGGCGGATCGTGCCCGTGGCCCCGGAGTCACGCCCGGCCGGACCGGGAGTCAGGGCGGCACGGGCGCGGACCGAGGGGCGGCGTCGGGCGCCGGGGCGGGGGCGGTCGTCCGCCGGACGGTACGCCGTCGTGGTCTCCCGCGCGCGAGAACTGTTCACGGTCGGCCCGGTGTGCACGGCCGTGCCCGCCTCCGTGTCCACAGCCTCTCCCGGCAGGGGTGCGCGGCGTCTCCGTGCTGAACACGGAAACCACCACGGACCGCGCGCCCCGTACTCACTCGACGCCGGATTCCGGATGCCCCTTGAGTCCCTCTTGCCCCAGGGGTCCGTGTTCTTAGCTATGTCCGGTGGCCGATACTGGGGGTGCCAGCGGCCGGAACCAACGGGGGAGATGCGTGTGACCACCAGCAGTGAGACGGCTTCGGGGCCTTGGACCGACCTGGCCTACAGGACCGCCGTCACCGATGACGTCCCCGCGCTCGTCGAGCTGGTCAACTCCTGCTACCGAGGCGACTCATCCAAACAGGGATGGACCACCGAGGCCGACCTGCTCGACGGACAGCGCGTGGACGCCGGGGGCGTGGCCGAGCTGCTGGCGCGCACCAACACGATCGTGCTGGTCGCCGAGGCCGAGGGCCGGATCGTGGCCTGCTGCGAGCTCCAGCGCGGCGTCAACGGCGCCTACTTCGGCATGTTCTCGGTACGGCCCGGCATCCAGGGCGGTGGCCTGGGCAAGCGGGTCCTGGCCGAGGCGGAGGAGACCGCGGTGCGCGAGTGGGGCTGCCGCCTGATGCGGATGAAGGTACTCAAGCAGCGCCCGGAGCTGATCGCCTGGTACGAGCGGCGCGGCTACACCAACACCGGTAAGACCGAGCCCTTCCCCTACGGGGACGCGACTTTCGGCCTGCCCAAGCGCGCGGATCTGGCCTTCGTCGAACTCACCCGGGAACTGCCCGCCCCCTGACTGGCGCGCCGACCCGGGCCCGGCCGCGTCAGCCCTGTTCGAGGTTGGCCGACATCCGCTCCAGCACGTCGACCGCGGTGCGGTACTCCTCGGCGCTGACCCCCCGCGAGATACGGCGGCGGGCCTCGTCGACCCTGTTGAAGAGGGATTCGTGCGCGGACTCTCCCGCCGCGCTGAGGCTCAGGGAGACCAGGCCCTCCACCCAGCCGCGCCGACGCAGCTCCTCGACCACCGGGGTGACGCTGTCCTCGTCCTCGTCCAGGAACGCGGCGAGCCTGCGGTCCAGGTCGGCGACCGTGCCCGGTTCGGTGCGCAGGGAGTTGAGCACCTGCCAGTGGCGGCGCCCCAGCGACTCCGCGGCCAGGGTCCGGTCCAGATCGTTCTCGATGAGCCGGTCCAGGTGCTTGAGCCAGTAGCCGATCGGCAGGTCGGACATGGTACTCCTTCCAGCGGGGACTGCGCGGGCGTCCACTCTCCGAGACACGTCGAAGATAGATCGCCGCACCGCGCACCGCCAACGACCGGCGGCGGTGTCGGCGCGGGGGTCCGGCACGGCGGGCGGCGCCCGCCGTGCCGGGGAGCCCCCGTGGCGGGTCAGACCCGGCACAGGATCGCGCCGCGCGGGACCACGAACACCCCGTCGGGGTCCCGGCTCCAGGCCGTCCAGCCCGCCGAGATGCGCTCCAACTCCTCCCGGGTGGCGTGGCCCTCCGCGACCGCCTGGCGGCCCATGTCCGACTCCAGGATGCGCCGGGACCACATACCGCCCCACCAGGCGCGGCGTTCGGGGGAGGAGTGGTTCCACACCTCGGCCACGTAGGTGACGTCCTCGAACCCGGCCTCGCGGGCCCAGGAGGCCATGCGCCGCCCCGCGTCGGGCTCGCCGCCGTTGGCGCGCGCCACGCGCTGGTACAGGTCCATCCACGCGTCCAGTTCGGGCAGACGCGGATACCAGTACATCCCTGAGTAATCGCTGTCGCAGGCGGCCACGACCCCGCCCGGCCTGGCCACGCGGCGCATCTCGGCCAGGGCCCGGACCGGGTCGGCCACGTGCTGGAGGACCTGGTGGGCGTGGACGACGTCGAAGGAGTCATCGGGCAGGTCCAGGTCGTGGACGTCGCCGACCCGGAACTCGATGTTGTCCGCTCCGGCCTCCCGCGCGCTGGCGCGGGCCAGTTCGACGGCCTCGGCCGAGGCGTCCACGGCGGTGACCCGCCCGGGGGCGACCCTGCGGGCGAGGTCGGCGGTGATGCTGCCCGGGCCGCAGCCCACGTCCAGCAGCGAGCGGCCGGGGACCATCCGGTCCAGGACGTAGGCGGCGGAGTTCTCCGCGTCGCGCCAGCGGTAGGAGTCGGTGACCGTGGGGTGCTGGCCGTGGGTGTAGCGCGTCATCGGAACGCCCTCTCGTGGGTCGCGGGCGGGAGCGAACACCTCGGACCCTACACCTTCGTCTCTTTTAATGAGATCGACTTCTCGCCATATGAGACGGAAAGGGGGTGTCCCTGATCGGCAGGGGGTCGGAGCCGTGGAGGCGACCGGCCACGGGACGGGCGAGGAAGGCGAAACTCCTGGGAAAAACCCCGCACGGACCGATGAGTTCCGCCGCCCGGAGGCGTCATCACGGGTAGGACGGGCGCGCGCAGGGCCGCGCCGCACACCGAGAGGACCAGGTCATGACACGGCTGAACAAGATCACCCCCTGCCTGTGGTTCGACACCCGTGCCGAGGAGGCCGCCCGCTTCTACGTGGGCCTGTTCGACGACTCGCGCATCCTGCGGGTCCGGCACTTCGGCCCCGAGGGGCCCCGGCCCGCCGACATGGTGCTGACCGTTGACTTCGAGATCGACGGACAGCAGATCACCGCCCTCAACGGCGGCCCGGAGTTCACTTTCTCCGAGGCGGTCTCCCTCCAGGTGATCTGCGACAGCCAGGAGGAGTCCGACCACTACTGGGCCAGGCTCAGCGAGGGGGGCGAGGAGGGCCGGTGCGGCTGGCTCAAGGACCGCTTCGGCTTCTCCTGGCAGGTCTTCCCGGCCGAGCTGGACGACCTGCTGGCCGACCCCGATCCCGGCCGGGCCGGACGCGCCATGCGGGCCATGCTCGAGATGGGCCGGATCGACCTGGCCGAGATACGGCGGGCCGCGGACGCGGCCTGACCCCGCGGCGGCCGTCCGCGCAGGGAGACGGCTGCGCGGCCGGCTGCGGCCGGTCTCAGACCCGGGCCAGGGACAGGTAGGCGAAGCCGAGCGTCTCCCGGGTGCCGCGCAGCCAGAAGTCGCGGTACCGGTCGGCCCCGGCACGGATCCGGTCGGCGCCGGGGGGAGCTGGGGTTGCGCTCCAGCCAACCCTCCCGCCCCCGGGCGTGCCGGGACTCGAAGGCGTCCCACTCCTCCGGCGTGGCCTGCGACAGGGCCCGCAGCCACGCCCTGCGACACCGCGGCGGTGCCACCGCCCTTCCGGGGCCGCCTCGTGACAGGCGGCCCCGGAAGGGGGCGCGGCCGCGGTCAGATGTGGCGGGTACCGCTGGACCCGTCCGCGGGGCCCGGGCGGTCCACGTAGTTCATGACCACGTCGCAGCTGTACTGGAACTCGTCCATGAGCCGCTGCGCCTCGATCAGGAGCACGCCGTAGGGCAGCCGGAGGTCGTCGAAGGGCGGGGAGTCCTCGGCTTCCTTGACCCGCACGAGGTCGTCGTGGTGCTCCTGGGCCTCCTCCGCGAGGCGGCACAGCCTCCGGGCCTGGGGGCCGAGGCGGTCCTGGTCCAATCCGCTCAGCTCGCGGGTGATCTCGGAGACCGAGGCGAGGAAGTTCCCGTAGAGGCGGAGGAAGTCCTGGTAGGCGGAGCGTTCCTCGTCACGGCTCCACAGGTGGATGCTGCGGGCCAGGGAGCCGAGCTGGTGGGTGGTGCGCTCCAGGGCGTCGACGAGCTGCTGGTAACCCTCGAAGGCGACGTGGTGGCGGTGCCTGCGCAGGAGTCTGGCCGGGTTGAGGTAGACGCTCTCCCAGGCGGTGTCCACCGCCGAACGCGTCTGCTGGACGGTGGACGAGAGCCGGTTGGCCCGGCGCCGCCAGTCCTCGGCCTCGTCCTCGGTCAGGTTCCCCCGTTCCATTCCGCGCCGGATGTCCCCGATCAGATCGCACTCGGCGTGCGCGAGGGAGCGGATGGCGTACTCCGCGCTGCGGAACCGCATGGGTGGCAGCACGAGGATGTTGACCGCGGTGCCGATGGCGCAGCCGATGAGCACCAGCAACAGGATCTGGGAGAGGTCCACCAGGCGCCCGGTGTATCCCTCGGAGGTAAGGAAGGTGGAGAAGGCGAAGAACGCGGCCGTGACCACCTGGGAGCCCTGGCTGCCCAGGGGCCTCCACCGGCCGATGATCAGGGCGATGAGCGTGACCACGACGAAGGTCAGCATGTCCGGGCCCGCCGCGAAACCCAGGACGGCCTGCACCGTGATCCCGAGCGCCACCGCACCCACGTAGCGCAGCGACTGGACCACCGACTGGTAGACCGTGACCTGCATCATCAGGACCGCGGTGAAGGGGGCGAAGGCCGGAGAGCTGGCCTGCATCAGGTGCTGTGCGACGAACCACGCCAACGACGCGGCCAGGGCGCTCTTGCCGATGGAAAGCGCCGTGTGCCGTTCGTGCCCGTCCGAGCCCATCGCACGGCTCACCCACGCGCGTGCGCGGGCCACGGCTCCGCCCGCGCCCGCTCTGTCCCGACCTGCCACTGCTTCCTCCCACCGGTACTCTCGCCGACCTTCTTCCAGGGGCGCAGCTACCCGGGGCGGAGGGCGGCGAAGCATGGAAGGGGGCGGGTGTGGATCACTCAGCGGCGCAGGGCGCAGTCCCCGCAGTACCCCGCGCCCGGCACCCGGTAGTACAGGCAGCACGTGGTGCGCCGGAACACCCCCAGCCCGGAGG
>NZ_LEKI01000299.1:0-2603 GCF_001029525.1 Nocardiopsis sp. RV163
CCCGCCGCCGCACGGTCACCCCCCTTCCCGTCCGCGCGGTCCCGCCGGCCGACGTCCGTCCCCGGCCGGGGCCCGTGGCCGACTCGGGCCAGTTCCGCGCAGCCGCCCGTGGCCGCTCCCGGCCATCGGCGGCCGCGGGGCCGCCTCGCACCGGCCCCGCCCGTCACACTGTGTCCACCCTCACCGCGCTTCCCCCCGCGCCCGCCGCCGTACGGTTCCCGCAGTTCACGACTGGAAAGGGCGCGCGCCCGACAATGGCTTCCGGAAAAGGTCGGACGTTCTCGACTCGCTGATTATCACTCTCCGGAATCCGCGCTGTGGTAGGGAATCCGGCTCTCCGTCCCCCGTGTGCGATAAGGGTTCCATTGTGCCGGCATGGCCGCCCGAGGTGTCTGGTGGTATGTTGACTCGCCGTGCACCGAAAAGCGTAGGTCGGGGAAATTAATCCCCTTCCTTTGGATGTGCAGATCGTGCCGGAAATGTCCCCTTCGGTGCGTCCTCAAGTGCCGGAACCTGGAGCGACGGCGCGGCCGGACGTGGAGCCCCATGACTGCTGAGACCCCCCTCCCCCGAGGAGCCGTGCCCGCGTCGCCGTCCGCGCCGCGCTGGCTCCTCCTCCCGCTCGCGGCGCTGCCCTTCTGGGCCGTGCCCCTGTGGGCCGCACCCGAGGCCCGGACCCCGCCCGTCCTGGCCGCCTCCGCGGTCCCCCTCCTGCTCCTGCTGGTCCTCGCGGTGCTGCTCGACCGGCGCGCCCGGCGGATCAGCGACCTGGGCGCCCGGCTCGACGCGCTGCGCGCCGACACCGCCTCCCTGGCCGACGAGCACCTGCCCCTCCTGGCCCGGCGCCTGCGCGCGGGCGACTCCGCCGACACCGCCCTGCGCGCACTGCCCCTGCCCGCCGACCACGGGGGCCACGCCGTCCTCAGGGCCGCCGCCACCGAGATCGCCGCCGCCGAACGCCGCCGCTCGGCCGCCATGGCCGCCTGCGCCACCGCCGCCGGACGCGTCCAGGCACTGAGCACCACCATGCTCGCCGACCTGCGGCGGATGCAGGAGCGCCACGGCGACGGGGACACCGGCGCCGAGGTCCTCGGCGACCTCATGCACCTGGACCACAGCACCGCCCAGGTCGGACGCGTCGCCGACAGCATCGCCGTCCTCACCGGGGCCCGCTCCGGCCGCCGCTGGGGCCGGGCCATCGGCATGGAGAGCGTCGTCCGCGGCGCCATGGCCCGCATCGGCGCCTACCAGCGCGTGCGCGTGCACAACGCCTCCGCGCAGGCGGTCGCCGGGTTCGCCGCCGAGGGCGTCATCCACGCCCTGGCCGAGATCCTGGACAACGCCGCCAGGTTCTCCCCGCCCACCGCCGAGGTCCACGTCCACGTCGAGGAGGTCCAGGCCGGAATCGCGGTCATGGTCGAGGACGGCGGCCTGGTCATGGGGGAGGAGGCGCTGCGCCGCGCCCGCCGCACCGTCGAGAACGGCCTGGACCTGGCCGCCATCTCCGGAACCCGCCTGGGCCTGTCGGTCGTCGGTCAGATCGCCCACCGCTACGGCCTGTCGGTGTCCTTCCGCTCCTCCTCGCGAGGCGGCACGGCGGTCGTCCTCCTGCTGCCCCGCAAGCTCGTCAAACCCCTCCCCGAGCCCGTGGTGCCCGACTCCCCGGCGTCCCCGCCCGGGGCCGCGCGGGAACCCGGCACCGCCCCCACACCCGCCGCGATCCGCCCGGCCGCGGCGGAGACCGCAGCGGAGGACGTCGACGGACTGCCCCGGCGCCGCCGCGGCCGGACCCTCGCGGCGGCCGAGAACACCAGGCCCGCGCCCCGCAGGAGCAACCCCGCCGCCGTGGCGAGGGGCTTCGGCGAGTTCCGCTCCGCGGTGCGCGGCCCGAACGACAAGGACGCATGATGGACCTCGACACGCTGACCTGGCTCCTCGAAGGCCTCCTGGAACGCACGCCCGGCACCCGCCACGCACTCGTGCTCTCCCGCGACGGGCTCAAGCTCTGCCACAGCTCCGGCCTGCGCGCCGACAGCGCCGACCACCTCGCCGCGATCGCCGCCGGGGTGCAGAGCCTGGCGCACAGCGCCTCGGTGGAGTTCGGTGACGGAGCGGGCGGCGTCCGCCAGGCCATGGCCGAGTTCTACGGCGGCCTGCTGTTCATCGTCGAGGCCGGACACGGCGCCCACCTGGCCGTCATCGCCTCGGAGGAGGCCGAACCCGGTCTGGTCGGCCACAACATGAACGAGCTGGTCGAGCAGATGGGCGAACACCTGACCACCCCGCCCCGCGCCGGAGCCGGACCGGTATGACGCGCCCGCACCAGCAGGAGGGTCCGGACCGCCTCTACGTCATCACCTCGGGCCGCAGCGGCGGGGCCGACGACTCCCTGGACGCGGTGACCCTCATCGTGGCCGAGAGCGCGCCCGCCCCCGGCATGCAGTCCGAGCACGCCCGGATCCTGCGGCTGTGCCGCGGCCCGACGGCGGTGGTGGAGATCTCCGCCCACCTGCGGCTGCCCGTGGCGATCGTGCGCATCCTGGTCACCGACCTGCTCGACACCGGCCTGGCGACCGCGCGCCACCCCCGCCCCGCGCCCTCAC
>NZ_LEKI01000300.1:0-2546 GCF_001029525.1 Nocardiopsis sp. RV163
CCCCCGGCCCCGAACCCGCCCACGAGATCGCCCTGCCCGGGGCCGTGCGCGCCCGCCTGGAGCAGGCGACCCCCAGCGTCCTGGTCGACACCCGCGCCCTGGCCCGGGTGCGCGAGCGCTTCGACACCGAACAGGCCCAGACCCTGGGCCGCTACCTGGCCAGCGCCCAGTCGCCCAACACCCTGCGCGCCTACCGTGCCGACTGGACCTCCTTCACCGCCTGGTGCCTGGCCCAGGAACGCCAGTCCCTGCCCGCCGACCCGGTGGACGTGGCCGTGTACCTGGCCGCCTGCGCCCAGGAGCGCACCCCCGACGACACGGGCTGGGCCCTGGCCCCCTCCAGCATCGAACGGCGCGCCGCCGCCATCGCCGCCGTGCACGGCGCCCACGGGCTGGAATCGCCCACCCGCGCGGAGGTCGTGCGCATGACCCTGCGCGGTATCCGCCGCACCCGCCGGGCCCGCCCGCGCCGCAAGGAACCGGTCGTCCTGCCCGTCCTGGAGACGCTGCTGTCGGTGCGTCCGGGCCCCGGACACCCCCACGGGGTGGCCCGCAGGCGCGATACCCTGCTGCTGCTGACCGGGTTCGGCGGGGCCCTGCGCCGCAGCGAACTGGCCGCGCTGACCTTCGACGACCTGACCCTGCACACCGATCCCGCCACCGGCGCCCCCGCACTGGTGGTGGCGCTGGGCGCGACCAAGACCGACCAGGAGGGCCGCCACGGCCACAGGGTCGCCCTGCCCCGGGGCAGGCACCGCCAGACCTGCCCGGTGTGCGCCTACGCCGACTGGGCCGCCCTGGTCCGGGCCCACCGCGCGGGCGGTGAGGAGGCGGTGGCCGCCCTTCTGGAGCGTCCTGTCCCCGAGGGGGCCCTGGCCCACCTGTGCCAGGGCTGGCCGGGCACGGACCTGGCCGACGGCTCAGAGCGCCCCCTGCTGCCCACCGTGGACCGCCACGGCCACCTCGGGTCGCGCCCGATGTCGGGCCGGGCCGTGGGGGAACTGGTCAAACGCTACGCCCGCCGCGCCGGACTGGACCCCGACGACTTCGGCGGGCACTCCCTGCGGGCGGGGTTCGCCACCCAGGCCGCGCTGGGCGGGGCCAGCGACCGCGAGATCATGCGCCAGGGCCGCTGGACCAACCCGCGCACGGTCCACGACTACATCCGCACCGCCAACCCCTTGGAGGACAACGCCGTCACCCGGCTGGGCCTGTGACCCCGCACCCCGTGGCCCCTTGGGCATCTCAGCTTGCCAACAAACACACCAGTAGTACTCGAAATAGCCAGTTAAAGTGCGATCCTTCCCTGATGAGACATTAGGTTGGTTCCGTGAGAAAGGGGACGGGCCCATGGTCGACGAGTTTCGCGCGGCGTTCCAAGAACTGATCGACGCCTCCGTCGCCACCGACCCCCGACACTTCCCCCCAGCCGTCCACAAGGTCTACGTGCTGGCCTCCCAGATCCCCGCCTCCGAGCGCGAACTCGCCCTGGAGGCCCTGGCCCCCCTGCTCTCGGGAGACCACGCCGCCCCGGGCATCATCGCCGACCTGTCCCTGGTCGCCGGAGCCCTGGTCGAGATGGGCACCGAGCCCGGCCCCACCGGTATCGAGGTCCTGCGCCGCCTGCGCACCATGGGCCGGGGCGCCATCGTCTTCGTCCGCGCCTGGGAGCGCACCGGCAACGACGCACCGCCCGACCCCGACGCCGTCACCGCCGACGCCGAGGCCCGCGTGACCGCCGACCTGGGCAACGACGCCCCCGGCGCCACCATGTGCTGGTGGACCATCCGCCGACACGGCCTGGCCGCCAGGACCATGCTCAGCGAGGCCCCGGTCCGCGCCCACGTGCGCCGCGACCCCGCCCTGCACGCCGAACTCCTGGCCATCGCCACCCAGCTCTCGGAACTGCTCACCGAGTTCGACCAGGTCCGCGACCTGTTGCGCATGTCCGAGGCCACCGGCGTCCTGGTCCTGGACCGCGCCTCCGAACGGGCCTTTCGCGTCCGCTTCGAGGGAGTCGGAGACAACGCCCAGCTGCACACCCTGCTCGCCGACGCCCTCATCGGCCCCCGCGGCCGGGGCCTGCCCGGCGATCCGCCGGACCCGCGCTGGGTCGCCGCCTTCCGCGACAGCGCCCCCGACCCCGCCGCCCAGACCGTGCGCGGCTGGTGGAACCTGGTCGCCCACGACGGCACCTGGGTGTGGAACGAGGGCCTGCCCGCCGAGATCCCCACCCTGGAGGGCGAACACCTGCTCGTCCTGGACGAGCAGCCCTACCCGCGCTCCTGGAACGCCGCCAGGCGCCACCCCCAGGTACGCGGCTGGCTGGAGGTGGAGGAGGAACTGCCCCCCGAGGAGGCGGCGCTGTGGTGGAAGCGCGTCGCCCCGGCAGAACCGGCCATCCCCAGCGCCGACGAGGACCAGCATCCGCCGCTGCCCGAACCGGTCGTGCTCGGCACCGAGGGGGCCGAACCCCTGCGCGTGCGCGGCTTCCTACCCGAGGAACCCCCAGCCCCCGAACCGGCGGCCCCACCGGAGACGCGGAG
>NZ_LEKI01000301.1:0-2491 GCF_001029525.1 Nocardiopsis sp. RV163
GGCAGTCCGTGTCCCTCGGTGGCCTCGCACGCGTGCGCGGTCTGCGGGGCGGCGGCCGGGGCCGCGCCGGTGACCGAGGCGGCCTCCCGGGGCCGCTCCGGGCAGTCGGCCGTCGCGGCGGCGGTGGTAGCGGTGGACGCGGCGGCTGTGGCCGAGGGGACGGCCTGGGCGACCGGGCCCGTGCTGTGGCACAGCGCGCACATGAAGCACATGAGCACCAGCGCGACCAGCGGCACCGCGAGGGTGCGCTGTCGCCGCGTGGAGGTGTGCCGGTCCATGCCAGGAACTGTAGCGGTGGTGTCGCCGGGGCCTTCGGCGGCCACGGGATAGGGGGAGGCCGCGGCTTCCGGCGGCGGACCCGGCCTCCGCCTCCGGGGGCCGCTGACGCCTCCGCCGCACCGGTCCCGGCCCGTGAAGGCGGCGGGACGGGTGCGCGGGAGGACGCGGTGGGGGTCAGCGACCGGTGCGGCCGTCCACCAGTTCGCGGAGGATGTCCAGGTGCCCGGCGTGGCGGCCGGTCTCCTCGACCATGTGCACGAGCGCCCACCGCATCGACGGGGCCGGTCCGTTCCGGCGCCCCGCGTGCGCGGGCCCGCCGAGGTCGTCGCAGGCGGCGATGGCCCGGTCGGCGGCGGCCACGGCCGCGCGATATCCCTACAGAACGCCCGCCGTGGTCTCGTCGGTGTCGGCGTGTGCGCACGTGCTGCTCCGGCGCGCCGTCCAGCTTGGCGAGGACGCTCCCGCGCAGGCAGGCCAGGAACCCCGTGAGGACCTCCTTGTCCGCGGACCCCGTCCTGGGCGGGGCTGGTCGCGTCGGCGCGAGGGCGTATCGGCCGTCCTCGTCGAACCCTTCGGCGTCGCCCCCGTACGGCGCGAGCGGGACGAACGTCAGGCCGAAGCGGCGCACAGGGTGCGGGCGCACCCGGGGGTCGCCCGCCCTGGGCGCGTCCACCAGTTCGTCGATGGGCACCCGGTACACGCGCGAGAGCGGGAGCAGTTGGCCCAGCGTCGGCTGCACGCGCCCGGTTTCCGGGCGCGACAGCGTGCTCGGGGTGACCCCTGTGCGCTCCGACAGTTCGGCGGGGGTCAGCCGCGCGCGGTTGCGCAGGCCCCGCAGCCGCGCGCCCACGGCGCGCAGCACCTCGGCGTCGCCGTCGTCGGCACGGCGGTTCCCGCTCCCATCCGTATCCGCAACCTATGGCGCGGTGGTGGGAACGGTGATCCGTCCGGGCCGGTGGGGTGGTTGCGCCCCCGAGCACCCACCCTCCCGGCCGGAAACGGCTGCGCGGCAGTCCGCGCGCACCGCGGCCGGGCGGGACGGTGGCCCACCGGAAGGTGCCTCCCGGTGGTCCCGGCGTACGGGTTCCTCTGTCGCACCGGACCCTTCCAACAGAACGGCGCCCTCTCCCCGGAACCTCCGGACCGGTACTCGGTGCCCCAATTAGGCGTTCCGCACGTCTTGTGACGACACGAAGCTACGCATAGCATCGACCCGACCCCACCGGGTCACCAAGCAGTATCAGCACCCTCACCCCCGGGAGACCCCCATGCTGAGACGCGTCCTCATGCCCGTCGTGATCGCCCTGAGCGCCCTGGCGCTGACACTGGTGGGCACCGCCCCGGCCACCGCCGCGCCCGCGGAGCAGACCCAGCCGCTGCGCCAGACCGTCCTGTACTACGACGCCAGCCGGGCCGCGGAGTACACCTCCGCCGTCGCCTCCGCCGTGAACGTGTGGAACTCCAGCGTCAGCAACGTGCGCCTGGAACCGGCCTCCGCAGGACGGCGCGCCGAGATCCGGATCGTCGCCGACGACGGCTGGCCCCGCGCCCACCTGGGCCCGGTGCGCCCGGGCGGGCAGGTCACCGTCTGGATGGGCCGCCAGGGCACCGCCCAGGGCTACGACGCGGTGCGCATCGCCGCGCACGAACTCGGCCACAGCCTGGGCCTGCCCGACGCCAAGCCCGGCCCGTGCTCGTCGCTGATGTCGGGCTCCACCGGCGGCGTGGACTGCACCAGCCGCTACCCCAACGCCTCCGAGCGCTCGCGGGTGGAGGCCAACTACGGCAGCGGCCTGAGCGGCCAGCGCGCCGCCGACGGGCAGCTCCTGGTCGACCGCTTCTGAGCCGACCGCGCCCGGGCGGGCGCCCGGGCTCCGAACACGACTGGCTCGGGCGCCGGTCCGCACCGGCGGGCCGGCGCCCGGGCCGGCGCACACCCCCTCGCGCCCGGAGGGCGTGGTCATCCCGCGCGCGGCCGGAGCAGGGGTACCAGAGGACAGCGGTCACCGACCAGGCGGCACACCAGGGTCAGGGCCGCCAGACCCGCCGCCACGGCGACCAGGACCGCACCGAGGGGGTCGGAGAGCCCCTGGAGCAGCACGAACACCCCCGTGATCAGCACGAAGCCACCGAACCCCTTGCGCAGGGCGGCTTCGGGCACGCGGGAGGCCAGGCGCACCCCGACGAGCGAACCGGCCACCGCGAGCGCGCT
>NZ_LEKI01000302.1:0-2463 GCF_001029525.1 Nocardiopsis sp. RV163
GTCCACGGGGGAAGGGGGTGAACCCGCCGTGCGCGGCCGTGCCCGCTGGGCCCCGCTCCTCGCACGTGCGCCCGAGGGGGGACGACGCCGTGGGCGTGCGACGAAGGCGGCGGTCGGGCCCGCGGGGCCAGCGCTCAGACGGTGATGGTGATGTTGTCGATGATGTCGTCGAGGAAGCCCTCGTCACTGAGGAAGTGCAGGGAACGGGAGAACCCGGTGGCCACGGAGTCCGCCGAGGCCGGGGCTGCGCCGACCAGCAGGACGGTGGCCAGGACGACACCGGCGGCGGCACCAGCCAGGAAACGTTGCATCAAGCACATGAAAACCACTCCATGTCACTTTGGGTGTGCATTTCGCTGCCGATGGTATCCATATCGGTGAGTGTCCCGCTGGCTTTTCCACGACGAACAGCGAGCCCACGGCCCACGGCGAGCCAAGCGGCGACGCCCGGGGGCAGGGGGCGTCGCCGCGGCCTGAGGAAAAACCCAGTTCAGAACCGGGATCGGGCGAACCAGTCGCGGGCCCGCTCCAGCACCCGGGGCGCCACCTGGTGCCCTCCGGGGTGCTCCTCGGCCTGCACCCGGGCCCCGCGTTCGCCCAACTGGTCGGCCAGCAGGCGCGCCTGGTCCGCGGTGGTGATCGGGTCGGCCGCGCCGAAGCCCAGGAACACACGCACCCCCGACAGGTCCACCGGATCGGGCCGTCGCCCCTGCAGCGGCGCCCCGGCCGCGAACAGGGCGGCGCCCCGCAGCAGGTGCGGATGGAGCAGGAGCAGGGCGGCCCCGGTGTTGGCCCCGTTGGAGAACCCGCTGACCACGACCCTCTCCGGGTCCAGGTCGTAGGCGCGCACGGCCTCGGTGACGAAGGCGGCCAGCGCGGCCGTGCGCTCGATGAGGTCCTCGACGTCGAAGACGCCCTCGCGCAGACGGCGGAACCACCGGTTCATCCCGTTCTCGTCCACCGTGCCGCGCGGTGAGAGCAGGGCCGCGCCCGGAGCCAGGGCCCGCCCCAGCGGCAGGAGGTCGTGCTCGTCGGCGCCGGTGCCGTGGAGCAGCAGCAGGGTGGGCGCGTCCGCGGCGGTGGCCGGGGTGAAGACGTGGACGAGGTCGTCGACGCCGCTCACCGGCCGGCCTCCAGGGCGGGCAGGTGCGCGGCGATCCGCTCGCGGTCGGGCTCCAGCCACGGCGGGAGCCTGAGCGAGCGGCCCAGTTCCAGCAGCGGCTCGTCGTAGTCGAACCCGGGCCCGTCGGTGGCGATCTCCAACAGCACCCCGCCGGGCTCGCGGAAGTAGATGGAGGTGAAGTAGCGGCGGTCGCGGACCTCGGTCACGCCCACACCGTCGGCCTCCAGACGCTGACGCCAGGCCTCCTGGACGGGGCCGTCGGGGGCGCGGTAGGCCACGTGGTGGACCGTTCCGGCGGCGACCAGCCCGCGCGGCGCGCGGGGGTCGGCCACCACGTCGACGATGGTGCCCACGCCCCGGCCCGAGGCGGTGGTGTGAAAGCGCGTGCGCGCCCCGCTCTCACCCGCCAGGTGGAAGCCGAGCCGGTCGCCCAGCATCTGGACGGTGCCCTCCACGTCCTGCTCGGTCAGGGTCACCGCGCGGATGCCGCGGATGGCGTGTTCGGGCGGTACCGCTCCCCCGTCCCAGGGATCGGTGTCGTGGTGGTCCGCGCTGGCGGCCAGTTCGATGACCAGGCCGTCGGGGTCGCGCAGGCTCAGCACGTCCTCCTCGCCGCGCTCGGCGGGACGGGTGGCCTCCACGTCCAGGGCCGCCAGGTGCCGGGCCCACCACCCCAGGGAGCCCTCGGGCACGGAGAAGGTCGTGGTGGTGGCCTGGCCCGCGCCCACGCGCCCGCGGGGCGCGCCGGGCCAGGGGAAGAAGGTCATGATGGTGCCGGGGTTGCCCGCGCGGTCGCCGTAGTAGAGGTGATAGGTCTGGGGCGAGTCGAAGTTGACCGTGCGCTTGACCATGCGCATGCCCAGGGCGCGCAGGTAGAAGTCGGCGTTGGCCTGCGGATCGCTGGCGATCGCGGTCACGTGGTGGATTCCCGCGGGGCGCACGTCCATGTCCCTCACCCTTCGTCGAGTTCGCCGGGGAGCCTGCCAATATAGTTTAAATTTAAACTACCACGGTGTTGCGCTCCCTTCCCACACTCCCCCCGAAGCGACCCCGCTAACAAGCACACCACCCGCGCGGCGCCGGGACACCCCCCGGGACGGTGACAACCCCTACCGCAGACGGCGCAGACGCACACCCGCCGCAGCGGCCGCCGCGCACAACCCCAACGCGAACACCACCGACCCGCCCCAGCCCACACCGTCGTAGACCAGACCACCCACCCAGCCGAACAGACTCGACCCCAGGTAGTAGGCCAGGGTGTACACCGCCATGGCCTACTACCTGGGGTCGAGTCTGTTCGGCTGGGTGGGTGGTCTGGTCTACGACGGTGTGGGCTGGGG
>NZ_LEKI01000303.1:0-2403 GCF_001029525.1 Nocardiopsis sp. RV163
CCGCCCCGGACCGCAGGGGCGGGTCCGCGCCCCGGGGACGCAGACGGGTCCCGTTCGGGGCGAGGCTGCGCCGCGACTGGCAGCTCCTGCTGATGACGGTCCCGGCGATCGGCCTGCTGGCGGTGTTCCACTACACGCCGACCCTGGGCAACGTCATCGCCTTCCAGGACTACAACCCCTGGGACGGGGTGTGGGGCAGCCCGTGGGTGGGGCCGGCGCACTTCGAGCGGCTGTTCACCGACCCCCGCTTCTGGTCCGCGGCGGGCAACACGCTGGTCATCGCCGCCGTCCAGCTCGTGTTCTTCTTCCCCATTCCGATCGCCCTGGCCATCCTGCTGGACAGCGTGCTCAGCCCCGGGCTGCGGATGGTGCTCCAGAGCATCGTGTACATGCCGCACTTCTTCTCGTGGGTCCTGGTCGTCACCCTGTTCCAGCAGATCCTGGGCGGCGCGGGGCTGTTCTCGCAGATCCTGCGGCAGAACGGGTACGCGCCGCTGGAGGTCATGACCGACCCGGACGCGTTCCTGTTCGTGGTCACCTCCCAGATGGTCTGGAAGGACGCCGGGTGGGGCACGATCATCTTCCTGGCCGCGCTGGCGGCCGTGAACCAGAACCTCTACGAGTCCGCGGCCGTGGACGGCGCCGGGCGCTGGCGGCGGATGTGGCACATCACCCTGCCGGGCCTGCGCCCGGTGGTCATCCTGCTGCTCATCCTCAAGATCGGCGACATCCTCAACGTCGGCTTCGAGCAGTTCTACCTCCAGCGCGACGCGTTCGGATCGGGCGTGTCGGAGGTGCTCGACACCTTCATCTACCACCAGACCCTGGTGACGGGGAACTTCAGCGCGGGAGCGGTCGCGGGCCTGGTCAAAGGCGTGGTCGGACTGGTCCTCATCGTTCTGGCCAACAAGCTGGCCCACAAGATGGGTGAGAACGGAATCTACCGACGAGCATGAGCACACTGTTCAAGGACCGCCCCGTGTGGGCGGAGCGCCCCGGCCTCCCCGCGCGCGCCGCGAAGAACACCACCCTGGCCGCCATCGCGGTCGTCATCGTCTTCCCCCTCTACGTCGTGGTCCTGACCAGCCTGTCCCCCGCCTCGGCGGTGAACAGCGCGGGCGGCCTGGTGCTGGTCCCGCAGGGGGTCTCCTTCCAGGCCTACGCGGACCTGTTCAGCGGCGGCGTGGTGACCCGGGCCGTACTGGTCAGCCTGGGCGTCACGGCCGTGGGAACGCTGGTCAGCCTGGCGGCGACCGTCCTGGCCGCCTACGGGCTGTCCCAGCCCGGGTCGCTGTGGCACCGGCCGCTGCTGTTCGCGGTGCTGCTGACCTTCCTGTTCGCGCCCGGGATGATCCCGCTGTACCTGCTGGTGAGCAACGTCGGCCTGATCGACAGCTACTGGTCGCTGATCCTGCCGACGGCGGTGAACGCGTTCAACCTGGTGGTGATGCGGGCGTTCTTCATGAACCTGCCGCAGGAGATCGGCGACAGCGCCCGGGTGGACGGGGCGAGCGAGTGGACCATCATGACCCGGCTGGTCCTGCCCATGTCCAAGGGGGTCACCGCGGTCGTCGGCCTGTTCTACGCGGTGGGCTACTGGAACGCCTTCTTCAACGCCATTCTCTACATCAACGACAACGCCAAGTGGCCGCTCCAGTTGGTGCTGCGCCAGTACGTGCAGCAGGGCCAGCAGCTCAGTTCGAGTTCGGTGATCGGCGACGCGGTGCAGGGCGGCAGCGCCTCGGCGCCCAACCTGGCCATCCAGATGGCCATCGTGGTGGTGGCCCTGGTGCCGGTCACGTTCGTCTACCCGCTGGTCCAGAAGCACTTCACCAAGGGCGTCATCATCGGCGCCGTCAAGGGTTAGCGCCGCCTCAGGACCGCCCGCGCCCCCGGGGTTCCCCTCCTCCTGGAACCCCGGGGGCGCGGGTGTGCCCGGGGTTCCGTGACGGCTCCGGCGGCGGCCCGTTCGCCGGTCCCCGTCCGGGCACGGCGAAGGGCCGGGAACCGCCCCCGCGGCTCCCGGCCCCGCCGTGTCAGGGCGTCAGCCGCAGGCTTGCCCGTCGAGGGTGAGCCCGGTCGGCTGCGCGGGCTCGCCGTCCACGGTCCCGTTGAAGCCGACCGTCACCGAACTCCCCGGGGCGATCCGGGCGTTCCACCCGGCGTCGGTGACCCGCACGGACGCGCCGTCCTGGGTGTGCGCGCCGTTCCAGAGGCTCGTGACCTCCTCACCGGCCGTGAACTCCCAGCCGACCTCCCAGCCCTCCAGTGCCTCGTCGCCGGTGTTGGTGACCGTCACCCCGGCCTGGAACCCGCCGCTCCAGGTGTTGGTTACCTCGTACTCGACCGCGCAGTCCCCGGGCTCGGGGTCCGGGGACGGCTCCGGGGTGGGTTCGGGGTCCG
>NZ_LEKI01000304.1:0-2367 GCF_001029525.1 Nocardiopsis sp. RV163
GCGCCCGCGAAGGGGTCGGAGGTCCCGGCGCAGGCCAGCACCACCGCGCCCCTGGCCGGATTCACCGTCGCCGTCACCGCCGCCCGCCGCGCCGAGGAGATCAGCGCCCTGCTGCGCCGCAAGGGCGCCCAGGTCCTGGCCGCACCGGCCCTGCGCATCGTGCCCCTCAGCGACGACCAGCGTCTGGCCGCGGTCTCCGAACAGCTCTCCCGCCGCCCCGCCGACGTCGTCGTGGCCACCACCGGCATCGGCTTCCGCGGCTGGGTGGAGGCCTGCGAGACCTGGGGCACCGTCGACCCGCTCCTGGCGAGCCTGCGCACCTCGCGCCTGCTGGCCCGCGGCCCCAAGGCCAAGGGCGCCATCCGCGCCGCCGGACTCACCGAGGAGTGGTCGCCGCCCTCGGAGTCCTCCGCCGAGGTCCTGGACTACCTGCTCGCCCAGGGCGTGCGGGGGCTTCGCGTGGCCATCCAACTGCACGGCGAACCCCTGCCCGACTTCACCGCCGCGCTGCGCCTGGCCGGAGCCGACGTCGTCGAGGTCCCCGTCTACCGCTGGACCCTGCCCGAGGACACCGCCCCCCTGGACCGCCTCATCGAGGCCGTCACCAGCGGGGGAGTGGACGCGGTCACCTTCACCAGCGCCCCGGCCGCGGCGGGACTGCTGTCCCGCGCCCACACCACCGGCCACCAGGCCGCCCTGGTCCGGGCCCTGCGCGGAGACGTCCTGGCCATGTGCGTGGGAGCGGTCACCGCACGCCCCCTGATGGCCCACGACATCCCCACCGTGTGGCCCCAGCGCGCCCGCGTCGGCGCCCAGGTCCGCGCGCTCGCCGAAGAGCTGCCCGCACGCTTTCCGACCCTGTCCGTGGCCGGACACCGCCTGCGCCTGCGCGGCCACGCCGTCCTGGTCGACGGCACCGTGCGCACCCTCTCGCCCACCCTGATGCGGGTGCTGCGGGAACTGGCGCGAAGGCCCGGCCAGGTCCTGGACCGCACCCGCCTGCTCACCTGCCTGGGCGAGGACGCCGACGCCCACGCCGTGGAGACGGCCGTGGCCCGGCTGCGCACCGCGCTGGGAGACCCCAGGATCATCCAGACCGTGGTCAAACGCGGCTACCGGCTGGCCCTCGACCCGCCCGAGCGCGCCATCTGACGAGCACACCGGCCCACCCGACCGAGGGAAAGGAAGAAGCGGACCACCGACCCCGGCCGTCCGCGCCACGCGATGCACCGACACCCCACCCTGCTGCTGGCCGTCCACGGCACCCGCGACCCCCACGGCACCGCCGTGGCCCACTCCCTGGCCCTGCGCGTGGCCGAGGTGACCGGCCAGACCACCCGCCTGGCCTTCGCCGACGTGCTCGCGCCCGGAGTCGGCGAGGTCGCCGCCCGCGTCCCGGGGCCGCTGGTGGTCGTGCCCGCGTTCCTGGCCTCGGGCTACCACGTGCGCACCGACATCCCCCGCCAACTCGCCCGCGCCGGACGCGCCGACGCCGTCATCACCCCCGCCCTGGGCGGGCACCCCGCGGTCCTGGACACCGCCGTGCGCCGCCTGGTCGGGGCCGGGTACCGGCCCGGGGACGCCGTGGTGCTGGCCTGCGCCGGGACCTCCGACCCCTTCGCGGGCGCCGAACTGCAACAGGCGGCCCAGCGCATGTCCCAACGCCTGGGCGCCCCCGTGGAACTGGGGTTCATCGCCACCGGCGAACCCACCGTGGCCGAACAGGTGGCCCGCCTGCGCGAGCGGGGGCACCGCAGGGTGGCCGTGGCCAGTTGGCTGCTGGCGCCGGGGCTCTTCCACGACCGCCTGGCCGGGGCGGGCGCGGACGTGGTGGCGCGCCCGCTGTGCCCGGATCCGGCCCTGGCCCACGCCGTGGCCGCGCGCTACGACCAGGCCGCCATCGCCCAGCCCGTCTGACCCGGCAGGGGTGCGACACCGGCGTGGGGGAGCGGTGCCCCGGTGCCAGGCACCAAACCGGCCCGCCCGCATGCTGCCCGGGCATGGCCACAACCGGCCGCCGGGTGCGCCGGGCCACCGGACGGGGAAGACCACCCGTGGGTTCCCCACCCATCCCTGTCCGCGCACCGCCCCGAGGACGGCCATGCCCGCAGTACCAGACCCCCTGCTCGACTTCCACCACCCCGCCAGCGACCGGGCCGTCGGCGCCCTGTTCGGCGCACCGGCCGCCGCCGCCCTGGTCGGCGTGTCACCCTCCCTGACCGCGCACACCACCGGACCCGGCACCGCCCACGCACGCATGGTCCGCGCCGCGCTCACCGACCTGGCCGGACCCGACCAGCCGCCCCGGCCACCCGAGCACCCCGTCGAGCGCGCCTGGGCCGCGGCACTGCGCACCGCCGCCCGCCG
>NZ_LEKI01000305.1:0-2357 GCF_001029525.1 Nocardiopsis sp. RV163
GTGGAGGGGACGTGGCGTTCCCATCAGGTGCCGTTGGGCCAGGTGCGTTCGGACGAGGGGCACCTGAGGCAGTTGGAGGAGTGGATGCGCTCCTACCGGCCCGAGGAGCTGTTCGAGGAGTCGGGTGCCCCGGTTGCCGAGGTGCGCGCGCAGGCGCCGGAGGGCGAACGGCGGATGAGTGCGAGTCCGCACGCCAACGGCGGGGCGCTGCGGCGGGAGCTGGTGCTGCCGGACTTTCGCGGGTACGCGGTGGACGTGGGCAGGAACGGGACCCAGACCAGTGAGGCGACGCGGGTGCTGGGCGGTTTCCTGCGGGACGTGATCCGGGCCAATCCGCGGACGTTCCGGTTGGTGGGGCCGGACGAGACGGCCTCGAACCGCCTGGACGCGGTGTTCGAGGCCTCGGACAAGGAGTGGCAGGCCGAGCGGCTGGCGACCGATGAACACCTGGGGCCCGGCGGCCGGGTCATGGAGGTGCTCAGCGAGCACCTGTGCCAGGGGTGGTTGGAGGGGTACCTGTTGACCGGGCGGCACGGGCTGTTCGGCTGTTACGAGGCGTTCGTGCACATCGTGGACTCCATGTTCAACCAGCACGCGAAGTGGTTGAAGGTGTCCCGGGGGCTGCCGTGGCGGCGTCCGATCTCGTCGTTGAACTACCTGTTGACCTCGCACGTGTGGCGTCAGGACCACAACGGGTTCACCCACCAGGATCCGGGGTTCCTGGACGTGGTGCTCAACAAGCCCGCGGAGGTGGTGCGTGTGTACCTGCCGCCGGACGCCAACACGCTGTTGTCGGTGGCCGACCACTGCCTGCGCTCCAGGGACTACGTGAACGTGGTGGTGGCGGGCAAGCAGCCGGGACTGGGGTACCTGTCGATGGAGGAGGCGGTGGCGCACTGCGCGCGCGGGATCGGGATCTGGGAGTGGGCCAGTACCGACGGCGGGGCGGATCCGGACGTGGTGCTGGCCTGCGCGGGGGACGTGCCCACGTTGGAGGTCTTGGCGGCGGCGGACCTGGTGCGCCGCTGGTTGCCGGAGGTGCGGGTACGGGTGGTCAACGTGGTGGACCTGATGCGGTTGCTGCCCGAGAGCGATCACCCGCACGGGTTGCCCGACGCCGAGTACGACGCCCTGTTCACCACGGACAAGCCGGTGGTTTTCGCCTTCCACGGGTATCCGTGGCTGGTGCACCGGTTGACCTACCGCAGGGCGGGCCACGACAACCTGCACGTGCGCGGGTACCGGGAGCGGGGCACGACGACCACGCCGTTCGACATGGTGATGCTCAACGACCTGGACCGGTTCCATCTGGTCATGGACGTGATCGACCGGGTTCCGGGACTGGGCCAGCGATCGGCCCAGGTGCGTCAGCGGATGGTGGACGAGCGGTTGCGGCACCGGGCCCACACCCGGGAGTTCGGCGAGGACCCGGCCGAGATCCGCGAGTGGGTGTGGCGGTACTGATGCGTGTTCTGGCGGTCAACGCGGGGTCCTCCAGCCTGAAGCTGGGGGTGGTGGACGGTGACGGTGCGGTGCTGGCCTCGCGGTCGCTCCCGGCACGTGGGGGGCACTGGGACCCGCGGGAGCTGAGCCGGGCGCTGGAGGGTGTGCCCGAGGTGGACGCGGTGGGCCACCGGGTGGTGCACGGGGGTGGTGAGTTCGTCGACCCGGTGCGGTTGGACGCCTCGGTGGTCGAGCGGTTGCGGGCGTGGGTTGCGTTGGCGCCGCTGCACCAGCCCAAGGCGTTGGAGGCGATCGAGGTGGTGGGGCGGGCGTTGCCGGGGTGTGCGGCGGTGGCGTGTTTCGACACCGCCTTCCACGCCGATCTGCCGGAGGTGGCGTCGGTGTACGCGGTGCCCGAGCGGTGGCGGCGGGAGTGGGGGGTGCGCCGGTACGGGTTCCACGGGCTCTCGCACGCCTATGTGTCGCGACGGGCGGCGGAGTTGGCCGGTGGTGAGCGTGTGGTGAGCGCGCACCTGGGGTCGGGTGCGTCGTTGGCGGCGGTGTCGGGCGGCCGGTGTGTGGACACCACGATGGGGTTCACCCCGTTGGAGGGGGTGGTGATGGCCACGCGTTCGGGGAGTGTGGATCCGGGGTTGGTGGTGTGGTTGGTGCGCTATGGCGGGTTGTCGGTGGAGGAGGTCCAGCGGGCGTTGGAGCGCGAGTCGGGGTTGTTGGGGCTTGCGGGGACCGAGGACATGCGTGAGGTGTTGGAGCGCGACGACGCGCGGGCGCGGTTGGCCCTGGGGGTGTACGTGCACCGGTTGTGTGCGGGTGTGGCGTCGATGGCGGCGGCGTTGGGTGGGGTGGACACGTTGGTGTTCACCGGTGGTGTGGGCGAGGGGGCGGCTCCGGTG
>NZ_LEKI01000306.1:0-2341 GCF_001029525.1 Nocardiopsis sp. RV163
GGGGCCGACCGCGCCGGGGGCCGTTCCGGGACGGACCTGTTCCGGGAGGTCGCCGCCGAGTGGATCCGGCAGTCCTCCCTGCGCTCCACCTGGTGGGCGTTCGGCGCCGCGCTGGCGGGCATGGCCGTGTTCGCCGCGATCATGGGCTACACCGAGTGGACCCGGATCATGGAGAACCCGGACGAGGCGGACGGCGCCGCGTTCATGCGGCTCACCTCGCAGGGGCACTTCTACCTGGTGCAGATCGCCGTGCTGGTGATGGCCGCGCTGACCGCGACCGGGGAGTTCGGCAACCGCAGCGTCACCAGCACGCTGCTGTGGCGGCCCGCCCGGGGGACCGTGCTGGTCGCGCGCACGCTGGTGTCCGCCGGACTGGCCTTCGCGGCGGGTGTGCTCGCCACGGTGACGGCGGTCGCGGTGCTGAGCGTGTTCGTCGGCCGGTACGCCTCCGCCGACGTCGCCGAGGTCCTGGTGACGGCGCTGAGCGCGGGCGTGTGCATGGCGCTGTTCGCTGTGCTGTTCGTCGGGATCGGCACGGCGACGCGGAGCATGCCGGGCACGTTCATCGTGGGGTTCCTGCTGCTCATGGGGCTGTCAATGGTCATGCAGCTCTCCCAGGTGCAGATGATCAACGACTTCGCGGCGCTGATGCCGGGAACGGCCGGGATCGAGTTCTACGCGGGCGGTGACGCGGGTTTCTACACGGCTCCGCACGACGGCCCGGTGAACGTCGCCGCGGTCGTGGGCTGGGCACTGGCCGCGCAGATCGTGGCCCACACCGAGCTGCGCGTGCGCGACGTGTAAAGGACCGGAGGAGCCTGACGGGGCCCTACCGGTGGCCGGAGGCCCGGGACGCGCAAGGCGCGTTCCGGGCCTTCGCGGTGCCGGGTGCGGGCGCCTGGCCCGAGTCCTCCCGGCGCCCGCCCGGGGACTAGTCCTCGCCGACGAACTCCATCGCGGGCAGGTCCGGCGAGGGCCCGTCCAGGATCGGCTCCCGCTGACCGCGCAGGTGGGCGTCGAAGAAGGCCGTGACGTAGGCGCGCTGCGCCCGGACGGACTCCTCGGGGTCGACGGTGCCGATCGCCCCCTCCACCAGGTCGGGCCAGGCGCGGTTGCCGGGCCGGAGGGCCTCGTCGACGTCGGGCAGGATCCACTGGTGGTCGGTGTAGCTGAAGTGCTCGCCCTCGGCCATGTACAGCTCCAGGACGTCCACCGAGGAGGCGTCCACGAAGGTCCGGAACCCGGCGCTGTACCCGCTGTGGTGCGGTTCGAGCCCGGCCCCGGCCCTCCCCGCGGTCAGGAGCGCGAAGGGGCGGTCGGCGCCCCGCAGGTTGGCCTCCGACCACACCTCGTCGCCGACGTGGTAGCCGATGGTGCCGTCCAGGTTCAGCCCCGCGTCGACGCGGTCGTCCTCCAGCATCACCTCGGCGGTGGTGAGCCCTCCGGCGGAGTGGCCGAACATGCCCACCGCGTCCAGGTCCAGCGCCCCGCCCAGGCCCTCGGGGGGCTCCTGGCCGCCCGCGTCGGGATTGCCGCCCTCCGCGAGCGCGGTCAGCCCGTCCAGGACCAGGCGGGTGTCCGCGCGCCGGACCGCGACGGCCTCCTTGAGGGCCTCGGGGCTGAAGGAGGGGGCGCTCGTGCGCAGTACCCGGCCGTCGGGCATGTCCACGGCGAGCGTCTCGTAGGGGTGGTCCATGGCGGCCACCACGTACCCGTGGGAGGCGAGTTCCTCCAGGTGCAGGGCGTTGAGGAACCGGGACTGCTCCAGCCCCGGGGAGTAGAGGACGACGGGGAACGGGCCGGTGCCGGCGGCCGGGACGTCCTGGAGGGCGTTGACCCGGGAGGCGTCGAAGTCGACGTCGTCGCGGTGCAGCCCCCCTTGCTCCAGTTCGCTCTTGAGCACCCCGGAGACCGAGGGCGTGACGTAGGGTGCGGGTTCGCCGGTGCCCGTGCCGTCCCCGGCGGAGGTGTCGCCCTCCCCGTCCGCGCCGGTGCCTTCTCCGGCCGGGTACCAGACGCTGACCATGACGTCCCGTTCGGTGGCCTCCTCCACCCAGGGGTGGCCGCGGTCGGGGTCGACCAGGTGCAGTTCGGTCCGGCCGACGGCGTGCGGGCCGGTGGGTTCGGGCGGGGTGAGGACCACGCTCCCGGAGTCGGTGGCCGCGTTGAGGGCGGTGGGGATCGAGAACGCCGCGACGAGGACGAGGGCGGCCGACCCGTAGGCGGCCGTGCGCCTGGCGCGGACGGAGTTGGTGGTGTTCATGTCGGCCATGCTCGGGGCCGGGGCGCCCGGCGCGCATCGCCTGGACGGCAGCGGGCGGGTAGGCACAAAGGGGTAGGG
>NZ_LEKI01000307.1:0-2320 GCF_001029525.1 Nocardiopsis sp. RV163
CCCCCCTTGTTTCCAGTCAACCGGACGCGGGCCGGGCGGGGCTAGGGCCTGTTCCGTGCTGTGGACAAAAGGCCCCGCTCCCGCACTCGGGAACGGGGCCGAGAGGCTCCAGGGCAGGAACGTCAGTCGTGCGGCACCGAACTCGACACCGGCTCGATCTGCCCCCGCATGTCCGCGGCCTCGATCTCCTCCCGGGTGATCCCGAGGATGAACGCGATCGTGTCCAGGTAGGGCACGTTCACCGAGGTGTCGGCCTGCTGCCGCACGACCGGCTTGGCGTTGAACGCCACGCCCAGTCCAGCCGCCTGCAGCATGTCCAGGTCGTTCGCGCCGTCGCCCACGGCCACGGTCTGCTCCAGGGGCACGCCGGCCTCCGCGGCGAACCGCTCCAGAGTGGTCGCCTTGCCCTTGCGGTCGATGATCGGCCCCACCAGTTCGCCGGTGAGCTTGCCGTCCACGACCTCCAGGGTGTTGGCTGCGGCGTAGTCCAACCCGAGTCGCTCCACGAGCACGTCCGTGAACTGCGTGAAGCCGCCGCTGACGATCCCGCACTCGTAACCCAGGCGCTTCAGAGTGCGCACCAGCGTCCTGGCGCCCGGAGTCAACTGGATCTCCTCGCACACCTTGGGGATGGCGGAGGCGTCCAGGCCCTTCAGCAGCATCACCCGGCGGCGCAGCGACTCCTCGAAGTCCAGCTCGCCGCGCATGGCCTCCTCAGTGACCCGGGCTACCTCGTCCGCGCACCCGGCGTGCGCGGCCAGCAGCTCGATGACCTCGCCCTGGATCAGCGTTGAGTCCACGTCCATGACGATGAGGTGCTTGGCCCGCCGGTGCAGGCCACTGGGCTGCACGGCCACGTCCACTCCCTGGGTGGCGCCCTCCATGGCGAGCTCGGCGCGAAGCTGGTCGACGTCCCCGCCGGAGATCTCCATCTCCACGGACGTCACCGGGAAGCTGGACAGCCGCTCGATGCGGTCGATGTTCGCGCCCGCGCGCGCGACGCACGACGTGAGGGAGCCCAGGGCGCCGGGGCGCAGCGGATCGGCCAGGACGGTCACGTGCAGCCGGTCGTGGACGACCGCCTTCACACGGCCGTTGTCCTTCCCGCCGCCCTTGCCGTAGCCGACCTCCATGTCGAGGTCGATGGCGGTCTTGTCGAGCGCGTTGCGGACCTCCTCGAAGACCCGTGAGGGCCTCACACCGGGAGCCACCCGCTCGTCCACCTCCAGGACCGCGCCCAGCACGAGGCGGCCCGCCAGGACCACCTGTTCCAGGTCGGAGATGGTCACCGGAAAGACGGAGAGGGTGCTCAGCAGACGAGCACTGATGCCCGGACGGTCGTGGCCGGTCACCGTCACCAACAGCGTGGATTTCTCATTCATGGCGGTGTCCACGGTACTCGGCCGTCCCGGAGGGGCGTCGCGCAGGGCTGACCCTTTTCCCAGCTAGTTCACTATGTGGACAACTGGAGGCGCGACGTACGTCACCTGTCCTTCCGACTCTTCTTCCTTCGCTTGGGACCCTTCGCCTTGACGTCCACCCCGCCCAGCATGCAGGTTCCCGTCAGACGTACGACCGGGGCGTTCGGGTCGGTGAGCTGGTCCGTTCCGTGCATATCGGCGCCGCCCAGGATCCCGGACGTGTTGTTGATCACCCTGACCCCGTGGGGCACGACGATGTCCACCCCGCCCATGATCACCGCGACCTGGATGGTCACCTCGTGCTGGCTGAGCACCGCCTCGCGCAGGTCCAGTTCCACCCCGCCGCACAGCACGGACACGTTCGTGCGCGGCTCGACCAGCCAGCGGCCCTTGCGCTCGCAGCCGCCGAACACCGCGACCAGGTTCTCCGAGCCCTTGCTCTGTCCGGCCAGGTCGCGCGCCTCGCTGCCCAGGATCTCCATACCGCTGGGCGCGTCGGAACGCCGTTCCATCGACGCGTAGTCGTAGCCGTGGCCGGGTGCGGGCAGGTCCTCCACGATGGGGCCGAGCTCGCCCATGGTCTTGGCCCGGTAGAGGGTCTCCAGCCGCTCCTCGTGTTCGACCGGGCTCAGGCGGCCCTCGGCCAGCGCCTCGCGCAGCCGCTCGGCAACCTTGTCCCGGTCCGCGTCGGAGGCTCGGATGTGCTCGGGCTGCATGATGACGGGTCTCCTCGTTCCTTCCGTGGGGCCGGGGATCCGGCCGACCACACAACCAGTATCGGTATTCTCCGCCTCCACGGGATCAGGTAACGCCCCTGGCCCGACCCCGAGAATTCCGTTTCCCGTCCCAGGGTGTTCCCGCCCCCTCCAGAGTGGCCCGCGAGAGCACGCGGAACAACC
>NZ_LEKI01000308.1:0-2194 GCF_001029525.1 Nocardiopsis sp. RV163
AGGGCGGCGACCTGGTGGTCGTGGGCCGGGTGAAGGACCAGGTCAACCGTGCCGGGGAGAAGATCGCCGCGACCGAGGTGGAGGAGTACCTGCTGGCCCTGCCCGGCGTGCGGGCGGCGGCGGTGGTCGGCGTGGCCGATCCCGTCCTGGGCGAGCGCTCGGTCGCCCTGCTGGTGGCCGACGGCCGGTGCCCGACCCGGGAGGAGGTGCGCGGCGTGATGCTGGAGCGCGGCGCGGCCGCCTTCAAGGTTCCCGACGAGGTGCGCGCGGTCGCCGGACTCCCCCTCACCGGGGTGGGCAAGGTGGACAAGGCGCGGCTGAGGCGGGAGTTGACGGCTTCCTAGCCTGCGGTTTCGGGAGACGCAGGAGGCCCGGGAGGCCCAGCGGTGCCGGTGGGCTCGATCGTGCCCGGTGGTGGGACGACTGGGCCGCTCCCGCACGGTGATCCCGCTCCTGGCGCGGGTGTCGGCGTCGACAGTGACGCCGGGAGCGGGATCACCGCCGGGGGCGCTCAGCCGTTCAGGGCGGCCAGAACCCCCTTGGTGCTCACCGTCCCGGCACAGCGGCGGGCGGCGTAGGACAGGGCCATCGCGTGGTCGCCCGCGGAGAAGTCCGCCACCGCGTCGGCCACGACGAAGGCCTGGACGTCGCGCATGAAGGCGTCGCACGCGGTCGTCAGGACTCCGATGTGGGCGTAGACGCCGCAGACGACCAGTTGGTCGCGGCCCGCGTCGCGCAGGTACTCCTCCAGACCGCTCCTGGCGAAGGCGCTGTAGCGCCACTTGGTCATGACGATCTCGTCGTCGGCGGGTTCCAACCCCTCCACGATCGCGGTGTGGGCCGGGTCGTCCCGCAGCCCCTCACCCCACAGGTCGGTGAGCAGCCCGCGGTCGTCCGGGTCCTGGGAGCCGGGCTGGGCGGTGTAGACGCGCGGAACGCCGAGTTCGGCGCACGCGCTCCGCAGGGCGCCGACGTTGGCGAGCAGGCTCGGCACCGGCTCCTCGTCCGGGGAGAAGGCGTCGAGGAAGTAGCGCTGCATGTCGTGGATGAGCAGGACGCAGCGGTCGGGGTCCACCGACCACGACATCCGGTTGTCGGGCAGGTCGCCCTCGCCAGGCATGGGGTAGGGCTCGATCGAGGGAAGGGACATCAGGGGTGTTCTCCATGTGGTGTCGGAACGGGGACGGCGGGTTTCGCGGGACCGCGCACCGGTGCGCCGTGTCAGGGCGGCGGAACCCGGGCCGCCGGGTTCGGGGCGCCCGGGCCTGAGGCACCGGGACCGGGGCCGGCGGGCTCCAGCCCGAGGGCGTTGAGCATGGTGTGGAACTTGGCGCCGGTCTCCGCCGCCTCCTCGGCGGGCACGGAGTCCGCGACGATCCCGGCTCCGGCGAACAGGCGCGCCCGGGTGCCCGCGATCTCGGCGCAGCGCAGGGTGACGGCCCACTCCCCGTCGCCGTCGGCGTCGCACCAGCCGACGGCGCCCGCGTACAGGCCCCGGTCGAAGGGCTCCCACGCGCCGATGGCCCGTGCGGCGGCCTCGGCGGGCGTGCCGCAGACGGCGGGGGTCGGGTGCAGGACGGTGGCCAGTTCCAGAGCCGAGGGAAGGGGTTCCCGGAGCAGGCCGGAGAGGGGCGTGCCCAGGTGCCACATGGTCGCGGTCGCGGTCACCGAGGGTGCCTCGGGAACGTCGAGCCGGGAGCAGAGCGGGCGCAGGCGTTCGGCGATGGCCTCCACGACGAAGGCGTGCTCGCGCAGGTCCTTGGCCGAGGCCAGCAGGGCCTCGGCGCGTTCGCGGTCGGCCTCCGGATCGGGGTGGCGCGGCGCGGAGCCCGCGAGCGGGTGCGAGCGCACCCGGGGGCCGCTGCGCGCGACGAGCAGTTCGGGGCTGGCCCCCACCAGGACCGGGGCCGGTCGCCGGAGGGGACCCCGGTCCCGGCCGTCCGCCCCGCCGGAGCCCTCCCCGAAGACCTCCCCGGAGCCGGAGTCTGAGACCCCCGCGGCGACCGCGAAGTTGAAGGCGCCCGGGTTGTCCGCGGTGAGGCGGGCCAGGACGCGGCCGGGGTCGAGGGGTTGCGCCAGGTCCAGCAGCAGGGTTCTGGCCAGGACGACCTTGTCCAGGCCCTCGTTGGAGAGGTGTTCGACGGCCAGGCCGACCAGGCGGGCGTAGTCGTCCGCGGAGGGCTCCTCGCGCAGG
>NZ_LEKI01000030.1:0-44597 GCF_001029525.1 Nocardiopsis sp. RV163
CTTCGCCGCCCGCCTGCTGCCCGCGATCGCGCCCGGGCGTTCGCTTTTCGCACACGGATTCGGTCCCCCGATGGCCGCCTTCGGCCACGACCGGACAACGATCCGCGGGGGCCGAACCCCCTCCGAACCCGAAGCGTTGGGCTTGACGTGCGGTTTCTCCCCCGAACCACCCGGCGCGCTTGCATAAGTACTTACCGCCGTAAGTACGAATGCACGTGCATAAGCTACGCTTTGGCTCGCACCGGGGATGAAACAGCCCAACGGGGGACAGGGTCACCCATGCCCGGGGTCGTCTTCCCGGTGGGGGCCGGGGTTCGGCACGACGGGCGCGGTGGACTGGACCGCCGCGTGTGGACACACCCCGCTCACGCGTCCCCCACGTTCCAGGAGGTTGAGATGCATCCGATCTACAACGGCGTTCCCGCCGGCAGCCTGCCGAAGGTCGTCTGGACCAAGAGCAGCTGGAGCAACCCGGACGGGAACTGTGTCGAGGTCGCCGCGCTACCGGACGGGGACATCGCGGTGCGCAACTCGCGCGATCCCCAGGGACCGGCCCTGGTCTACACCCCCGCCGAGATCGAGGCCTTCGTGCGCGGTGCCAAGACCGGCGACTTCGACGCCCTCCTGAGCTGACCCGGATCCCCCGCCCCTCAGACCATCCCGGAAAGGGTCCGCGTCGAGGGCCGCCGTGACTACCCGAACCCGTCCGGCGGCCCGCACTCCGTCCACGGCGCGGACGCGAGCGGAGCCCGGCACCACCGCGGTGCCGGGCTCCGTCTTTTGTCCGGGGCCGCGCGCGGCGGCCGGAGGCCGCCCCAGGGACGCTCCAATTCCCCTGGGACGGGACCGCCGTCCGCTCCTCCCCCGGCCTCGGGGCCGAGGCGCGCGGCGCCGGGCCGCGGCTACAGGCGGGGGGGGTCGACCAGGCCGCCGGACGCGCCGACCGGGGGCTGCTCCCACGGCAGGTGGGTGGCGCCCAGGGCGGGCTTGAGGTCGAACAGCCACGCGGCCTTCTCGTCGTACTCGGCGAAGAAGGGCCTGCCGACCAGCTCGGGGTCGCGCGCCTGGATGAAGTGCAGGACGAAGACCTTCTGGCCCGCCACCTCGGTGACGCCGTCCACGCACACCTTGCCCGGGGTGGCCGACATCGACGGGCCGCGCACCGTGCGGGCCAGGCCCGAGACCTTCTTGTAGGCGCCGCGGAAGATCTCGTAGGCCTCCGCGAGCGGCACCGCGAAGTAGTCCTGCGGACCCGTGTCACGCTCGACGAACATGTAGTACGGGACCATGCCGTGCCGCAGGTGGGTGCGCCACATGCTCTCCCACACGGCGGAGTCGTCGTTGATCGTGCGGATCAGCGGCGCCTGCGTGCGGATGACGGCGCCGGTAGCGCGGATGCGGCGCACCGCCTCCTGGACCAGCTCGGGCCGCATCTCGTTGGGGTGGGAGAAGTGGGCCATGAACGCGAGGTTCTTGCCCGAGGCCACGACCTTCTCGAACAGGCGCAGGGTGTCGTCGGCGTCCGGGTCGGTGACGAAGCGCTGCGGCCAGTAGGCCAGCGCCTTCGTGCCGATGCGGATGGCCTCCAGGTGCTCGATCTCCAGCAGCGGCTCGATGTACTTGGAGATGACCCCCTCGCCCATGATCATCGGGTCGCCGCCGGTGAACAGGACGCTGGTGACCTCGGGGTGCGAACGGACGTAGTCGACGAGCTGGTCGATCTCGCTGGAGGCGAACTTCAGATCGGCGTCGCCGACGAACTGGGCCCAGCGGAAGCAGTACGTGCAGTACGCGTGACAGGTCTGCCCCTGCTTGGGGAAGAAGAGCACTGTCTCCTTGTACTTGTGCTGCACGCCGGGGATGGGCTCCTCGTTGGCCAGCTTGGGCACGTTGAGGTCCATCTGGCCCGCGGGGTGCGGGTTCAGGCGGGCCCGGATCCGGTTGGCGGCCTCGTTCAGCTCCTTGCGCTGGGCGCCAGAGCGCAGCAGGTCGGCGATCCGGGACACGTCGTCCTGGGGCAGCATGTCCGCCTGCGGGAAGACCAGGCGGTAGATCGGATCGTCGGGAGCCGCGTCCCAGTCGATCAGCTCGTCGACGACGTAGCTGTTGACCCGGAACGGCAGCACGGTGGCCACCGCCTGCACGGCGAGCCGCTCGTCGGCGGCGAGCCCGGCTCGCGCGGTGAGCTCGTCGAGGTGTTTCGTGGTGTAGGCACGAAACCGACGTCCGGCGGACGGGGACGTCGCCACGTCTGGCGTAACGCTCACGCCTCTCCTTTCTGCGGGTGAGCAGGATGCCCGCAGGGTTGGTGCGGGCAGCCCTGATCCGGTGGTTCCGGCGCGCGTACGCACCGGCGGACCACCGGGAGGTGTTCGATGTGGTTGTCGCGTGCCGCCGGAGGGTGATCACACTCCGGGGCAGCAAGCGGATATACCCCGTTGAGGGACTTTTATCCATCATGCGGGAAGTCCAGTCCTGACCTGGACATACGGTAAGTATCCTCGCATGAGTAGACGAAAGTGCCCGACGGCGCCGCCACCGCGCGACCCGATACCGTGTCACCGCGTCCGCCCACCACACCCGTGAGGGAACAGTTGACTGGTACACCCGACGCGGAGGCGTCCGTCGCGCGGCGCTCGTCCCCGCCGATCATCGCCGTGGACGCGATGGGGGGCGACAACGCACCCGCCGAGATCGTGCGGGGAGCCGTGCTGGCCGTCCGCGAACTCGGCCTGCGCGTCCTGCTCGTGGGACGGCGCAGCGAGATCGCCGCGCTGCTCGCCGAGGAGGGCGCGCTGCGCGACATCCCCGTCGTGCACGCCGAGGACAACCTGGCCATGCACGAGGGAGCCCTGGCCAGTTGGCGGCGGCCCCGCTCCAGCGCGGCCGTCTCCTGTCGCCTTATCCGCCGGGGCGACGCCGACGCCCTGGTCTCGGCCGGTTCCACCGGCGGGATCGTGGCGACCTCCACCGTGCGGCTGCGCACCCAGCCCGGGGTGCTGCGCCCGGCTCTGGCTGTGACCCTTCCCACCGGCGAGACGCCCACGATCATGGTGGACGCCGGGGCCAACGCCGACGCCAAGCCCGAGATGCTGGTGCAGTTCGCGCACCTGGGCTGCGCGTACGCCCAGACCGCGTTCGGGGTGAGCAGGCCCAGGGTGGGCGTGCTCACCATCGGCTCGGAACCGGGCAAGGGCAACAAGCTCGTGCGTCGGGCGACGGAACTGCTGGCGGCCACGGCGGAGGGGCCCCCGGCGATGGACTTCCGGGGCAACATCGAGGGCCACGACCTGCTCGCGCGCAAGGTGGACGTGGTGGTGACCGACGGCCACACCGGCAACGTGGCGCTGAAGTCGGTGGAGGGCACGGCCGCTTTCGCGATGGAGGCCCTGCACGCGGCGCTTACCTCCTCGGCCGCGGCGAAGGCGGGCGCGCTGTTGCAGCGCAGGGCGCTGCGGGGTCTGCGCGAGCGGCTGGACAGCGAGACCTACGGCGGCGCCGCGCTGCTGGGCCTGAACGGGACCGTGGTGATCGCGCACGGAGACAGCCGGGCCAAGGGCGTGGCCCGGGCCTGCCAACTGGCCAACGACCTGGCGGGCGGCCGCATCGGGGAGCAGATACGCCGCCGGGTGCACAGCCGCCCGCCGAACTGGCTGCACCGCCTGGCCCAGTCCGAGGCGCCGGGGCAGCGGGGCGCGGAGCAGACCGAGGAGCGCTGACGGGCCGGGAGGGGCGGCTCCGGTCGGTACGCTTGGGGCATGGCCGACCCGCAGGAAGTACTCTCGCGACGGGTCCAGTCCGCCCTCGGCGCCGCCTTCGGCCCCGAGTTCGCCGACACCGACCCCGTCATCCGCCCGTCCCAGTTCGCCGACTACCAGGCGAACGCCGCACTCGCGCTCGCCAAGCGACTGGGCCGAAAGCCGCGTGAGGTGTCCGCGGCGATCATGGAGCACCTGGACGTGGCCGACGTCTGCCGCGACGTCGAGGTCAGCGGGCCGGGCTTCATCAACCTGACGCTGCGCGAGGACTGGATCGCCGAGCAGACCCGCCGGCTCCTGGACGACCCGCGCCTGGGCGTGCCCGAGCAGGAGCGCCAGAACATCCCGCTGGACTACTCCGCGCCCAACGTGGCCAAGGAGATGCACGTCGGCCACCTGCGCACCACCGTGGTCGGCGACGCGCTCGCGCGCGCCCTGGAGTTCCTGGGCCACAACGTCATCCGCCAGAACCACATCGGCGACTGGGGCACCCCCTTCGGCATGCTCATCGAGCACCTGCTGGAGGCGGGCGAGGACTCCCCCGAGGCGGACCTGGTCACCACCGACCCCAACGCCTTCTACCAGGCGGCCCGGACCAAGTTCGACTCCTCGGGCCCCGGACCCGACGACTTCGCCGCGCGCGCCCGCCGCCGCGTGGTCTCCCTGCAGAGCGGCGACGGGGAGACGCTGCGCCTGTGGCGCAAGCTCGTCGGCCTGTCCGAGGTCTACTTCAACAAGGTGTACGCCAAGCTCGGCGTGACCCTCACCGACGAGGACCTGGCCGGGGAGAGCAGCTACAACTCCGCGCTCGCGGACGTGTGCGAGGAGCTGGAGGCCAAGGGGATCGCCGAGATCAGCGACGGCGCCCTGTGCGTGTTCCTGGAGGGCTTCACCGGCCGCGAGGACAAGCCCGTCCCGCTGATCGTGCGCAAGAGCGACGGCGGCTACGGCTACGCCACCACAGACCTGGCCACCGTCCGCCACCGCGTGGACGACCTCAAGGCCGACCGCATCCTGTACGTGGTAGGCGCACCGCAGGCCATGCACTTCAAGATGGTGTGGGCCACAGCCCGCGAGGCCGGGTGGCTGCCCGAGGGCGTGGAGACCGTCCACGTGCAGATCGGCAACGTTCTGGGCAGCGACGGCAAGATCCTGCGCACCCGCAGCGGCGCCCCGGTGCGCCTCATGGCGCTGCTGGACGAGGCGATCGAGCGGGCCGCCGCGGTGGTCGCGCGGAACCGCCCCGACCTGGACGCCGAGGGTCAGGCCGAGATCGCCCGCCAGGTGGGCATCGGCGCGGTCAAGTACGCCGACCTGTCGGTCGCGCACGACACCGAGTACACCTTCGACTTCGACCGGATGCTGGCCCTGACCGGCAACACCGGCCCGTACCTGCAGTACGCCCAGGCCCGGATCCGGTCGATCTTCCGCAAGGGCGGCCTGGAGCTGTCGCAGGCCAGGGGGGACATCAGCGTCTCCGAGGGCGCCGAGCGCGACCTCGCCCTCAAGCTGCTGGAGTTCGGCGCGGTGGTGGCGCAGGTCGGCGACCTGCTCCAGCCGCACCGGCTCTCCACGTACCTGTTCGAACTGGCGCAGTCCCTGACGGCCTTCTACGAGCACTGCCCGGTGCTGACCGCCTCCGACGAGGCCGAGCGCGAGTCGCGCCTGGCGCTGATCGCGGTGGCGTTCCGGGTCCTGGTCCAGGGTCTGGACCTGCTGGGCGTGGAGGCTCCCGAGCACATGTAGCGGAGCGCACGCGGGCCCGCCGGGTGCGCGTGCGGGAGGAGGCCGGGGCGGCGCCGCCCCGGCCTTCTACGCGTGCGCGCCGGTTACCTCGGGTGCACTGCTCTTCGCTCTCCGCACCGGCCCGCCGTCGCGCGGCTGACCGGTTCCGGTGGCAGAGAACCGCCCGGGGGGATCTCACACGCGGCGAACCGGCCGTTCAGAGGCGGTTTCAGCGCCTGCGCGGCCACCGAGTCGAAGATCTCGCCCCCGACCGGGTCGGAACTCGGCTCCCTGTCTGGGCGTCAGACCTAAAGTATGTGGACAAAAGCCCCAGAAAAGACAAAAGGGAGAAATCGGTAATGACAATCGCCCCCGCGGAGGCCGGTCCCGGACCCGGCACCTGGTACCTCGACCCGTTGCACTCCAGTCTGATCTTCGTCGCCCACTACCTGCGCTTCGGCCGGGTCCAGGGCACGTTCGGCCGGGCCTGGGGCCGCGTCGCCGTCGCCGAGGAGCCCGAACGGTCCGCGGTGGAGGTCGTCCTCGACGCCTCCAGCGTCAACACCGGCGTGGGCGCGCGCGACGCCCACCTGCGCTCCCCCGACTTCCTGGACGTGGACCACCACCCCGAGCTGCGCTTCGTCTCCACCGGGCTGGAACCGGGCGGGCGCAACCCCGACGCCTTCCGCCTGCACGGCGACCTGACCGTCCACGGCACGACCGTGCCCACCGTGCTGGACGCCCAGTGGGTGGGCGAGGCCCCGGACTACGCCTCCCCCGAGGACACCCACGGCCACTTCTTCTCCGCCACCACCCGGATCCGCCTCTCGGACTTCGGCGTGGGCGACGGCGGGCCGGTGCCCTGGGGAGGCCGCATGGTCGGCGACACGGTGGACATCGTGCTGGAGGTGCGCCTCCAGAACCAGGACCCCGCCCCCTTCCTCCGGAAGATCGGGCACACGCCCTGAGGAGCGCGTGCCCGATCGCCCGGGGCCCCGCGGGAGCCGGGGAGGGGCGGCGGACTCAGCCGCCCAGCAGCGCCTCGACCTCGTCCCGGGAGGCCATCGACGAACTGGCGCCGTGCCGCTGGACCGAGAGCGCGGCCGCCGCGGCGGCGAACCTCATGGCCTCCTCCGGCGTGCGGCCCTCCGCGCGGGCGACCGCGAACGACCCGCAGAAGACGTCCCCGGCAGCCGTGGTGTCCACCGCCTCCACCCGTCGCGCGGGGACGTGCAGCGGCTCGCCCCCTCTGCGACCGTGGAGCGAGCCGCCCTCGCCCAGGGTCAGCAGCACCTCCGGAACCATTTCCAGCAGCGCGGCCAGGGCCTCGCGCGGCTCGGCGCGGCCGGTGATCGCGGCCGCCTCGTGCTGGTTGGGCACCAGGACGTCCACCGACTCCAGGAGTTCGGCGGGCAGCTCGCGCGCGGGAGCCGGGGTCAGGTAGACCGGGACGCCCAGCTCGCGGCCGGTGCGCGCGGCCGCGACCACCGCCTCCACGGGCAGTTCGAGCTGGAGCAGCAGGGCGTCGCTGCCCCCTATGACCCCGGGGTCGCCCGCGGCCACGCCGGTGACCTCGCCGTTGGCCCCGGGCACGACGATGATCGAGTTGCCGCCCCCGCCGTCCACGACGATGTGCGCCACCCCCGACGCCCCGGGCACCGTGCGCAGCCCGGACACGTCGATGCCGCTGCCGACGAGGTTGGCGCGCAGGTCCTGCCCGAAGGAGTCCTCGCCCACCGCACCGAGGAAGTCCACGTCGGCCCCGGCCCTGGCCGCGGCCACGGCCTGGTTGGCGCCCTTGCCGCCGGGCACCTGGCGAAAGGCCGTGCCCGTGACCGTCTCCCCGCTGGCGGGCACCTGTTCGACGTAGGCGACCAGGTCCATGTTGACGCTGCCGAAGACCGCCACGCGGGGCGCCTCGGCGCTCACTTGGCCGCCTCCCTGGCCACGGCCTCGCCGCCGTCGCCGTCCAGGCCCACGATGACCGGGGCGTGGTCGGAGGCGCCCTTGCCCTTGCGCTCCTCGCGGTCGATGCTCGCGCCGCTGACGCGGTCGCGCAGCGCCGGGGAGGCGAGCACGAAGTCGATGCGCATTCCCCTGCGCTTGGGGAAGGCCAGGCCCTTGTAGTCCCAGTAGGTGTACACGCCGGGGCCGGGGGCGTAGGCGCGAACGACCTCGTCGAACCCGGTGCCGACCAGTTCGTCGAAGGCCGCGCGCTCGGGCTCGGTGACGTGGGTGCTGCCCTCGAAGGCCGCCATGTCCCACACGTCCTCGTCGCGCGGGGCGATGTTGAAGTCGCCGACGTAGGCGATCTGGGCGTCGGGGTCGGCGGCCAGACTGGCGGCGCCCGCCTCGCGCAGCGCCTCCAGCCAGCGGAGCTTGTAGGCGTAGTGGGGGTGGTCGACCTCGCGCCCGTTGGGCACGTACAGGCTCCACACCTGAACGCCCCCGCAGGTGGCGCCGATGGCGCGGGCCTCGGCCTCTTCAGGGTCGCCGTAGCCCGGCTGGCCCGGGAAGCCGATCCGCACGTCCTCCAGGCCGACGCGGGAGGCGATCGCGACCCCGTTCCACTGGGACAGGCCGTGGTGGGCCACCTCGTAGCCGCGGTCGGTGAGGACCGAGGAGGGGAACTGGTCGTCCCGGGCCTTGGTCTCCTGGATGGCGAGGACGTCGACGTCGCTCCGGTCCAGCCAGGCGCCGATCCGCTCGGCCCTGGCCCGGGCACTGTTCACATTCCATGTCGCGATACGCACAGCAGAAGGCTAGGCCATGGCGGCGACGGGACCGGCCTCGCCGGGGAGCCGGTCCCGCGTGTCCGCGGCCGCGCGACCGTCAGTGGCGGGAGTCCAGCATTCCGCCCACCGCCTTCGCGGAGTCCATCGCCGCCGGGTCGTGGCGGTACACGACCCGCACCCCGTACCCGGCCCAGCCGGGGGCGCCGAACACCTCGTAGTAGGCCTGGGCCGACAGCACGCGCTCCCCTCCGTCCGGGGCGGCGCACTGGAGGGGGCGGACCCCGCGCGGACAGGGGCGGGACCGCGGCGGGGAGAGGGGAAAACAGCCCTGTGGACAACGGGAACGCGGGGTTCCCTGCGGGGAGGATACGAGGAGGCGACCGTTCGTGCCCCGCTCCTCGGGGGCGCGGGGCACGGGAACGGTCGTGGCCCCGGTGCGGCCGTCCTCCGCACCGGGGCGTGCGCGACTCCCGGCACGTGCCCGGTGGTTGTTGTCGCCTTGTGTTGGACGGCTTTCCACCCCCGGAGGTTCGCATTGGGTCAAAGGTTTTTCTACGCTCCTTGCCGGTCCGGCGCACGGGTCCCGCGGCCAGGAAGGGCGGACTGTCGGCGGTCGGGGTTACGGTGGCGCAATGGCAGAACCGCACCCCCGCCGCGACGCGGAACTCTCCCTCTCCCAGGCCCGCAGGATCGCGCTCGCCGCGCAGGGGTTCAGCGACCCACGGCCCTCCGGGAAGCCGACCCTCGCCCACCTGGCGCGGGTGGTGCGCAGAGTGGGCGTCCTCCAGATCGACAGCGTGAACGTGCTGGCCCGCAGCCAGTACCTGCCGGTCTTCGCGCGCATGGGCGCCTACGACACCGCCCTGCTGGACCGGGCGGCCACCTCCGCGGCCGGGTCGGGGGCCGCGCGGCTGGTGGAGTGCTGGGCGCACGAGGCCAGCCTGGTGCCGCCCTCCACCCGCCAGCTCATGCGCCACCGGATGGAGCGCAACCGCGCCCGGGAACGCGTGGGGTGGATGGACCGCATCCGGGAGGAGAAGCCAGAGCTGGTCAAGGCGGTGCTGGAGGAGGTGGTGCGGATCGGCCCGGCCAGCGCCCGGCAGGTGGAGGCGGCGCTGGCGCACGACGTGCCGCGCGCCAAGGACCACTGGGGCTGGAACTGGTCCGAGGTCAAGAGGTGCCTGGAGTACCTGTTCTGGGTCGGTGACCTGACCTCCAACGGGCGCAACGCGCAGTTCGAGCGGCTCTACGACCTGCCCGAGCGGGTACTGCCGCCGGAGGTGCACGCGGCGCCGGAGACCACCCCGGAGGAGGCGCACCGGGAGCTGGTGTCGATCGCCGCCCGCGCCCACGGGGTGGCCACCGAGGCGTGCCTGCGCGACTACTTCCGCCTCAAGTCAACCGAGTCCCGGGCGGCCGTCTCCGACCTGGTGGAGGCGGGTGAGCTGGTGCCGGTGCGGGTGCGGGGCTGGGACCGCACGGCCTATCTGCACCGGGACGCCCGGGTGCCGCGCAGCGTGCGGGCGCGGGCGCTGCTGAGCCCGTTCGACTCGCTGGTGTGGACGCGCGACCGGGCCGAGGAGCTGTTCGGGTTCCGGTACCGGCTGGAGATCTACGTGCCCGCCGCCAAACGGGTGCACGGCTACTACGTGCTGCCGTTCCTGCTGGGCGAGGACCTGGTGGCGCGGGTGGACCTCAAGGCGGACCGCGCCTCGGGGACCCTGCTGGCGCAGCGGATCACACTGGAGGACGGCGCGCCCGCCGAGACGATGCCCGAACTGGTCGAGCAGCTGACCGAGACGGCGGCCTGGCTGGGCCTGCCCAACGGCGTCGGCGGCCCGGCGCTGGCCGCGGGACGCTAGGCGCCGCCGTCGCCCCAGGACCATGCGCTGCCCGTGTGCCCGCATGCGGGCACACGGGCAGCGCGGTCCCGTGGGGCTAGACCCGCTCGATGATGGTGACGTTGGCCTGGCCGCCGCCCTCGCACATGGTCTGGAGGCCGTAGCGGCCGCCGGTGCGGTGCAGCTCTGCGACCAGTTTGGCCATGAGCACTGTGCCGGTGGCGCCCAGCGGGTGGCCGAGGGCGATGGCGCCGCCGTTGGGGTTGACCTTGGCCGGGTCCGCGCCCAGCTCCTGGATCCAGGACATCGGCACCGGGGCGAATGCCTCGTTGATCTCGGTGACGTCGATGTCGTCGATGCCCAGACCCGCCTTCTCCAGGGCGATGCGGGTCGCCGGGATGGGCGCGGTGAGCATGTACACGGGGTCGTCGCCCACCAGCGAGAGCTGCACGATCCGGGCCAGCGGGGTCAGGCCGTGCCGCTCGACCGCCCGCTCGGAGGCGATCAGGACCGCACCCGCGCCGACGGAGATCTGGCTGGCCACGGCGGCGGTGAGCGCCCAGCCCTCGCGCAGCGGATTCAGGCCCGCCATCTTCTCCAGGGTGGTGTCGGGGCGCACGCCCTCGTCGCGCTCAACCCCGGCCAGGGGGGCGATCTGCTCGTCGAAGCGGCCCGCCTCCAGAGCCCGGGCCGCGCGCCGGTGGCTCTCCAGAGCGAACTCCTCCAACCGCTCGCGCTCGAAGCCCCACTTCTCGCACATGAGCTGGGCGCCGCGGAACTGGGAGATCTCCTGCTGGCCGTAGCGCTCGGCCCATCCGTCGCCGTACAGGCCGAGCCCGTTGTCGAGGGCGTACTGGACGTTGGCCCCCATGGGCACCATGCCCATGTTCTCCACGCCCGAGGCCACGACGAGGTCCTGGGTGCCGGACATGACGCCCTGGGCGGCGAAGTGGACGGCCTGCTGGGAGGAGCCGCACTGGCGGTCGATGGTGACGCCGGGGACGGACTCCGGGAGGCCCGCGGAGAGCCAGGCGGTGCGGGCGAGGTCGAGCGCCTGCGGCCCGACCTGGCTGACGCAGCCCATGATGACGTCCTCGACCGCGGCCGGGTCCACCCCGGTCCGGGAGACGAGTTCCCTGAGCACGTGCGCGCCCAGGTCCGCCGGGTGCACGGCGGCCAGTGCGCCCTTCCTGGTGCCGACGGGGGTGCGTACTGCGCCGACGATGTATGCCTCGGCCACGGGGTCCTCCAAGGGCCTGGATGACGGTTATGAACCGAACTGTATTCGGTTTCTCGGATCCGGCAAGCCCCAGCCCCCACCCCAGCGGACACGGCGTCGTGCGGGTCGTCCACGGGCGGACAGCGGAGAACCGGGGCGCTCCCGGGAGGAGGGCGCGGGTTGTCCACAGGAAGAGGCTTCCCGTGGCGGCGGGCCGTGCTCGGTGCCAGTCTGGAGAAAAAAGCTGAGAAGGGGGGCTTGAGTCCCCCTCCCCTGGGGTGCCCTCAGAACCGGTGCGCCCCCCGCTCCAGGTGTCCGGCGTCCCCCTCGTCCCCCAGGACGTCGGTGGTGATGCGCTCCAGGGCGGCCACCACCTCGGGGTGCTCCTCGGGCCCGTAGTCGGCCAACAGCGAGCGCAGCGCGGTCCGCTGGGCCTCGAACACCCTGCGGGCGGCGGACGCGCCGCGCCGGCTGAGCTCCCAGGGCTCGCCCCCGCCCGCCAGGTAGCCCGCCTCGACCAGCTCCCGGTGGACCGGCTCCCAGTAGTCGGCGGGCAGCCCGGACATCTCCACCAGCTCCCCGGGAGAGAGCGGCCCGGTCACGCCCAGGTGGCTGAGCACCCAGCACGCGCGCGGCGAGACCTCCAGGCCCGCCGCCTCGCGCAGGCGCCCGTACATCTGGTCGGCGCCCTCCCGGCCGCAGGCCCGGAACACCTCCTTCTCCACGTGCGCGATGGCGCTGCGGCTCGCGGCGGCCACGGGAGGGATGGACTCGTCCAGGTCCGGGGAGTCGATGGTGGTGCGCAGCGGGATCTGCCGCAGGAACAGCGCCAGCACGAACCCGGCCAGGGCGACCGGGACCGCGCACAGGAAGACGGTGTCCACCGCGTCCGCGTAGGCCTGGAGGAAGGACGCCTGCGCCTGCGGGGACAGTTGGTCCAGGCTGCGCGGGTCGCTCTCCAGCGCCGCGGGGTCCACCCCGGGCGGCAGCGGGATCTGCGCGGCCCGCTCGGCCAGGTTGGCCGCCAGCCGCCCGGAGAAGACGGCTCCGAACACAGCCGTGCCGAACGACCCCCCGATGGACCGGAAGAACGTCGCCGCCGAGGTGGCCACGCCCAGGTTCGCGTAGCTGGCGGCGTTCTGCACCACCACGACCACCACCTGCATCACCAGGCCCAGACCCATGCCGAGGACGAAGAAGTAGAGCCCCATCTGCGCCATCGAGCTCTCCGGCCCCAGCCACGAGAGCAGGAACAGACCGAGGGAGGTAACCGCCATCCCCAGCACCGGGTAGACCTTGTAGCGGCCGGTGCGGGTGACCAGGCGTCCGCTGGTGATCGAGGTCAGGAACAGGCCCAGCACCATCGGCAGCAGGTGCAGCCCCGAGGCCGTGGGCGACAGGCCGTGCACGACCTGGAGGAACAGCGGCAGGAACGCCATCGACCCCATCATCGCGAAGCCCACGCAGAAGCCGATCGCCATGGCCACCACGATGGTCGGGTCGCGGAACAGGCTGAGCGGCATCACCGGGTCCGGAGCACGCCGGGCGGACAGCCACCAGCCCACACCGAACACCACGGCGGCGGCACCGAGCCCGAGGACCCGCGGCGACGTCCACGGGTAGAGGCTGCCGCCCCAGGAGGCGACCAGCGTCAGGCAGATCGCGGTGGCGGCCAGCAGCGCGATCCCGAAGTAGTCGATGCTCTGGCGGCCGGTGGGCTGGCGGCGCGGCAGCACCGCGAGCACCGTGACGAAGGCCACGACCCCCAGCGGCAGGTTGACGTAGAACACCCACCGCCAGGACAGGTGGTCCACGAACAGTCCGCCGAGCAGCGGACCGGCCACGCTGGAGATGCCGAACACCGCTCCGAACAGCCCCTGGTACTTGCCGCGCTCGCGGGGCGAGACGACGTCGCCGATGATGGCGGAGGCCAGCACCATGAGCCCTCCGCCGCCGATGCCCTGGAGCGCGCGGAAGAGGATGAGCTGGAGCATGCTCTGGGCGATCCCGCACAGGGCCGAGCCGACAAGGAAGACGGCGATGCAGGTGAGGAAGAACTGCTTGCGGCCGAACTGGTCGCCGAGCTTGCCCCACAGCGGCGTGAAGGCCGTGACCGCGAGCAGGTAGGCGGTGATCACCCACGACAGGTGGTTGAGCCCGCCGAGTTCGGACACGATCGTGGGCAGCGCGGTGGACACGATCGTCTGGTCCAGGGCCGACAGCAGCACGGTGAGCATCAGCGCGCTCATGATCACCGCGATCCTGCCGCCCCGGTGCTCCCTGCGCGCCCGATGCCTGGCCTCGTACTGGGCCATGGCCCTCCCTCCCCGGCAGGGCCGCCGCGGTCCCGCCCCTCGGCTACCGGCTCCGCTGCCGCCACCCTAGGAAGCCGCGGCCCCGCGTCCGGCGGGAACCGCCGCACGGGCGCCGACGGGCACGGGAACTTTGCCGGGGCTTGGACTGTCCCCTTCAAAACCGAATTCTGTTCGGTTACTGTGGCGTCACGCAGGAATCCCCGACACCCCGGAGCAGAGCATGAAGCGGGATCTCTTCGACGCCGACCACGAGCTCTTCCGCGCCTCGGTGGCCGAGTTCCTCAAGCGCGAGGTCACACCGCACCATCCGGAGTGGGAGGAGGACGGGATCGTGCCCCGCGGGGTGTGGGCCAGGGCGGGCGAGGTCGGCCTGCTCGGCCACGGTGTGCCCGAGGAGTACGGCGGCACCGGGCTGCGGGACTTCCGCTACAACACCGTCGTCAACGAGGAGATCTGCCGGGCCCGCGCCAGCGGCCTGGGCGTCACCCTCCAGAACGACGTCATGGCCCCGTACATGGTCGACCTGACCGACGACGAGCAGAAGAGGCGCTGGCTGCCGGGGTTCGCCAGCGGCGAGCTGATCACCGCCATCGCCATGACCGAGCCCGGCGCGGGCAGCGACCTCCAGGGCATCGCCACCTCGGCGGTGCGCGACGGCGACGAGTACGTCGTCAACGGGTCCAAGACCTTCATCACCAACGGCGTCAACGCCGACCTGGTGATCGTGGTCGCCCGGACCGACCCCGACGCGGGCGCGCAGGGCTTCTCGCTGATCGCGGTGGAGCGCGGCGCCCCCGGGTTCGGCCGGGGCCGCAACCTCGACAAGATCGGCATGAAGGCTCAGGACACCGCCGAACTGTTCTTCGACGACGTGCGCGTCCCGGCGGCCAACCTCATCGGCCGGGAGGGCGCCGGGTTCGTCCACCTGATGGAGAACCTGCCCCAGGAGCGGCTGTCCATCGCAACCTGCGCGGTGGCCTCCGCCGACGCGGTGCTCCAGCACACCATCGCCTACTGCCGGGAGCGGACCGCCTTCGGCCGTCCGATTGGGCGCTTCCAGAACACCCGTTTCGTCCTGGCCGAGTTGGCCACCGAGGTGGACATCGCCCGCACCTACGTGGACCGCGGCATCGGCCTGCTCAACCGTGGTGAGCTGACCGTGGAGGACGCCGCCATGGCCAAGTGGTGGACCACCGAACTGTGCAACAAGGTGATGGACCGTTGCCTCCAGCTTCACGGCGGGTACGGGTACATGATGGAATACCCGGTGGCACGGGCCTGGCAGGACACCCGCGTCCAGACGATCTACGGTGGCACCACCGAGATCATGAAGGAGATCGTGGGGCGCGGCCTGGGACTGTGACCGCGCAACCCCCTCCCCAGAAGGGTCGGAGCTGGAATGAGCGGTGCTTGGGACGGCCTCATCGTCATGGGCCTGCTGGTCGTGCTGCTCGTGATCGGGGTGCGCAAGCTCCGGCCCCGGGTCCACATCCCGTGGACCACCGGCGGGATCGTGGTCTTCTTCGTCTTCCTGTGCCTGCTGCTGTGGGCCTGGTCCTGGCGCTAGGCAGTGTTTGGGGGACCTCCGCTCCGCTTCAGTCCGTGTTCGGGCGCCCGGAGCACGGGAACCCCCGGTGTCCGCGGCGGGTTCGCTCCTTCCTCGCGAACCCGCCTCCGCCACCTCCAGAACCCCCCGGGCGCCCGAACCGACCCCCACAAGCCGAGGCCGCGAACAGACCCCGGGCGTGATCCCGCCGAAGGGGCGGGCCCGGCGCGTCGCGGCGGTTCCACGACTGCGCCGGGCCCGGAGGCTGCGGCGAGGGGCTAGTCCTGTCCGGCCTTCTCCCCGTCCTCGGACCTCTCCCGCTCCCCGGTCTCCTCGGAGTGCATGGGCATCTCGAACCAGACCGCCTTGCCGTCCGGGGTCGGCCGCGCCCCCCACCGGGTGGCGAGCTGCTCGACCAGGTACAGGCCGCGGCCGCCCTCGTCGTCGGCGGCGGCGCTGCGGATGCGGGGCAGGCGCAGGTCGTTGTCGAAGACCTCGACCCACACGGTGTTCGCGCCCCGCCGCAGCCGCAGCAGGAACTCCTTCTCCCCCGCCTCCTCGGCGGGTTCGTCGGTGTCCTCGGCCACCGCCTCCAGCAGGTCGGCCCAGTCCTCGTCGAACTCGTCGGCCACCGCGTCGAGCGGGGTCTCGGAGTCCAGCACCCCTGCGCCGGTGAACTCGCGGTGCACCGGGTGCGGGGTGGCGTGGATGACGACGTTGGTGACTATCTCCGAGACCAGCAGGCAGGCCAGCTCGGCCTGGTCGCGGTCCACCCCCCACTCGCTGAAGGTGCGGGCCGCCATGTGGCGGGCCTCGCCCACGGTGGAGGCCTCCGAGGGGAACCAGCCCTCGCGCAGCGCCAGCTCCTCGGAGTGGGTGCGCACGACCAGCAGCGCGGTGTCGTCGTGGTGTTCGCCAGGGACGCTGTGGGCGGCCGCCTCGGCGATCTGGTCCACGTCCTTGTCGGCGACCTCGGCCACCCGCTCCGACAGCAGCTCGAAGGCGCTCTCGGGGTCCGCGCTGCCCCCGGCCGGACGCCGGTCCACGAGCCCGTCGGTGTACAGGACCAGGGTGGCGCCGATGGGCAGGCGCAGGTTGGCCTGGTGGTACACCACGTCCTCGCCCGATCCGCCCTTGGCCCGCACGCCCAGCATGCGGTCGGTGACCTCCAGGTCGATCTTCTCCACCGACTCGGAGGTGACCAGCAGCGGGGGCGCGTGCCCGGCGTTGGCGTAGGACAGCTCGCGCGACCAGGCGTCGTAGACCATGTACAGGCAACTGACGCTGGGGATCCAGGTGCCGCCGTCCTCGTCCTCCTGGCCCAGTTGGCGGACCCACTCGTCGAGTTCGCGCAGGATGTCGGCGGGCTCGCGGTCGGCCTGGGCGAAGGCGCGCAGCGCGGCGCGCAGTTGGCCCATGACGGCGGCGGCGTGCGGGCCGCGGCCCTCGACGTCGCCGATGACCAGTCCCACCCGTCCGGCGGAGAGCGGGATGGCGTCGTAGAAGTCTCCGCCGATCTGGGTCTGGACCCCGTACCCGTCGGAACGCATCGGCCCCGCGGGCAGGTAGCGGTGGGCCGCGGTCAGTCCGTCCAGCCGGGGCAGGCTGCTGGGCAGCAGGCTGCGCTGGAAGGCCAGCGCGGTACTGCGCTCCTGCTCGAAGAGGCGGGCGTTGTCGATGGCCAGGGCCACCCGGGAGGCGATGGCGCCGACGAGGTCGCGGTCGAAGCCCCCGTAGGTGCTCTTCTGCCGCGGTGAGAGCCCGGACAGCGCCAGGGTGAGCACGCCCAGTACCTCGCCGCGGGCCCGCAGGGGGGCGGCGATGGCGGAGGTGACGCCGACCTGGCGCGAGACCTGGTCGGAGCGCGTGCTGGGCGAGTTCTCGAACAGGTACTCGCTGCTGACCACCGTCTCCAGGCGGCGCAGGGCCTGGGTGACGAAGTGGCGTTCGGGGTAGCGGACCTCGTCTCCGACCTCGAACCAGGTGCGCGGCGGGGGCGTCCACCCCTCGGCGTGCACCGACACCTGTCTGACCAGGCGGTCGCGCTCGTAGAGGTCGATGAAGCAGTGGTCGGCGAACTGCGGCACGAGGATGCCCGCGACCCCCCTGACCGTGGAGTCGAACTCCAGCGAGCTGGTCAGGCGGCTGCCGATGCGCTCCAGCAGACCGTACTGCTCCTCCACCCGTCCGCTGCGCAGCGCCTCCCTGGCGATCAGGGTGATGCCGTCGATCTCGCCGGACTCGTCGCGCATGGGCACGGCCTGTGCGCGCACGTGGATCCAGGTCGAGTCGCCCCGGAGCACGGCGAAGGTGCCCTCCCACGGCTCCCCGCGCAGGACGCGCCGGGCCAGTTGGGAGGCGTGCTCGCGGTCGGACTCGTGGATGCCGATGTCGAGCAGGGAGAGGCCGACGTAGTCGCGACCGCCCACGAACCCGAACAGCTCGCGGGCGAAGGGGTTCCAGTAGCGCAGGAGGCTGGCGCGGTCGATGACGACGATGGCGATCTGTGCCTGGTCCGCCACGGCGGCCGCGGCGAGCGCGTCACCCTTGGGGAAGGGTTCACCCCACCGTGTCATCTAGCCGCCACCTCGCCGTCATGAGCTGCATACATGCCCGCTCCGGGTACCCCGAACGACCGCACCTTGGGGCGAGCGTAGCAACACCGTCAACGTTCCCGCAGCGCAATGTGACAATCCTGATGAGCAACCAATCAACGCGTCCGTACGGTTCACGGCTTGGCGACGAAGATGTGCCCGGCGACGAGCGCCGAGAGCTCGGTTTCCCCGGTCTCACCGTCGATCACGCGGACCCCGTCGTCAGAGGCTCGCAAGACCACTTCCTGTCCCGGTTGTACCCCGGATCGGCGCAAGGTGAGCATGATGTCGGCGTCCGACTGGATCTGCTCGCTGATACGCCGCACGGTGGCCGTCGTCTCGCTGTTCCCGGCGACGTCGATCATAGGGACGATGGAGTCGTCGGTGAAGGGCTCGGGGGCGTAGTCCTCCAGGCCCAGCTCGTCCAGGCCCGGGATCGGGTTGCCGTGCGGGCAGACCGAGGGTGCGTTGAGCAGCGTGACCAGACGCTCCTCCACCGCCTCGGAGATGACGTGCTCCCAGCGGCAGGCCTCGATGTGCACGTCCTCCCAGGGGAGTCCGATGACGTCCACGAGCAGGCGCTCGGCGAGCCGGTGCTTGCGCATGACGTGGGTTGCCAGACGGCGCCCCTCGGCGGTCATGACCAGGTGCCTGTCGTTCTCCACCCGCAGCAGGCCGTCGCGCTCCATGCGGGCCACGGTCTGGCTCACCGTGGGGCCGCTCTGGTGCAGGCGTTCGGCGATACGGGCCCGAAGCGGGACGATGCCCTCCTCTTCGAGCTCGAAGACCGTACGGAGGTACATCTCCGTGGTGTCGATCAGCCCGTGTGCGGTCAAGTCTCCCCTCCCAAGGCTCTGTGCCCGGCGCGCGGTCACGACGGGCACGGCGGGTCTCTCACAACACAGGCCGGGGCGACGTGATTCCCAGGGGCCGGGTGGGGACCGGGGCGTCCGCAGGACCGCGGGAGCGACCACCGATACTCGCAAGCATATCGCGGCGCGGGGCGCCCGGATTTCTGCCGGGTCTCACGATGCGGATACGTTCTGCCCCGCGCCGCAAGGGCACTTGGTCACGCCGACGGGTGCCTTCCAGCCCACCGTGTGCGCCGGAGCGGTGCCGGGCGACGCCCACCTGCGGGAACGGCCCCCCGAACTCGCGTACGAAGCGGCCAAGATCACTCTCGGGAGCGGCGCGGCACGAGCGCGTCACCCGACGGCCCGGTCAGGGGGCCAGGCGGTCGACGCTCCAGGAGCCGTCGGGCTCGCGCAGGTAGCGGAACCGGTCGTGCATGCGGTCGGCGCCGCCCTGCCAGAACTCGACCTCGCTCGGCACGAGCCGGAAGCCGCCCCAGTAGGCGGGCCGGGGGATCTCCTCCTCGGCGGCCCAGACCGTGTCGAACTCCCGGTAGAGCCGGTCGAGCTCGGCCCGGTCCGCCACCGGCCGCGACTGGCGCTCGCTGGCCCAGGCGCCCAACTGGGAGCCGCGCGGGCGCGAGGCGAAGTAGCGGTCGTTCTCCTCGTCGCTGAGCCGCTCCACCCGTCCGGCCAGCAGGACCTGGCGCCGGACGGCGTGCCAGGGGAAGACCGCGCTGGCGCGCGGGTCGGCCTCCAGGGCCAGTCCCTTGCGCGAGGTGTAGTTGGTGAAGAAGCGCAGTCCCGTGCTGTCGTAGCCCTTCATCAGCACGGTGCGGGCGCGTGGCATGCCCGAGGGTTCGACGGACGCCAGGACCATGGCGTTGGGTTCGGCCAGACCGGAGTCGTAGGCCTCGTCGAACCACAGGTGGAACTGCGTCATGGGGTGGTCGGCGAGCCCGGAGCGCCTCAGGGGTGCACCCAGGTACGGTTTGCGCAGTTCGGCGGGGTCTTGGTGGTCCACACGGGGCATCCTCTCGCGTCGGGTGCCGCGCGCGCCAGCCGGACCCGCGCGTCAGGCGCACGCCGGTCCGGGATCGACCGTGGCCGTGCTGACCCGGCAGCGGGCGGCGATCACGTGCCGGCGTTCGCCGTCCGAGCCGAGCGGGCCCACCACGACGAGCTGGACCATGCGGTCGCGGTACCAGTTGCCCTCGGAGGGCTCGCCGAAGCCGAGGTAGCCGGAGACGGCGGACAGGTTGTGCGTGCCCTGGACGTCCTCCACGAGCGCCTGCTGCTCCCGCTCGTACCCGGCGTCGGTGCCCAGGAACGGCGAGGGCCGCTCGGCGGGCGCGGCCGGGGCCTCCCGGGGCCCGGCGCTCCCGGGGAGGGGGTGCGGGATGCGCCGCAGCGCGCGAGACCACCTTGAGCGCGTCGTTGGCGATGGCGGCGTGGGTGATCGAGGGCGTGCCGCCGTCGGCCGCCACCGCCTCGGCGTCGGTCCCCCGCTCCCGCTCCTCCTCGGCCTCCTCGTCCTCCCCCTCGTCGGGGTAGAGCTCCTCGATGAGGGTCCGGGCGTCGTTGTGGAAGGAGCGTTCGCTGGCCTGCGTGTACTGGTTCCAGGCGCCGCTGGCGGCGAGCGGAGTGCAGAAGACGGGGCACCCGGAGGCGTGTCCGAGAGTCTCGGCGCCCGCCGCTCCATCCTGCCCACGAGGCGGGCGTCGGCCCGGGTGGGGCGCACGCGCAGGGCGTCGAAGACCCTCAGGACGGCGCTGGCCCCACCGCCGCGGACGGTCTCGGGGTCGGTGCTGCTGTCTGCCACGTGCGGACGCCCATCCGTATCGCGCGTCGTGTTCTGGCGTTCCCCCCGAAACCCCTCCCATAAGACCGCACCCCTAGCGGAAAATGCACCTGTATGAATGGAAATGCGACTGGGCTATACCGACCAGAACCTTTGGGAACGTGACATAGCGCCCGCTTCCCCGCGCAGTTTCGGGCGTCCCAACAGCGGCCCTGACCGGCCCCGCCGCCTCCGCCGCCACTACGCTGGTGGGCGTGACCGACGAGATTCAGATCCCCGCGAACCTGCTGCCCTCCGACGGCCGTTTCGGCAGCGGCCCGTCCAAAGTCCGCCCCGCCCAGATCGAGGCCCTGGCCGCCTCCGGCTCCCGCTACATGGGCACCTCCCACCGGCAGAAGCCGGTCAAGTCGCTGGTCTCCCGGGTGCGCGCCGGGGTGAGCGAGCTGTTCTCCCTCCCCGACGGCTACGAGGTGGTCCTGGGCAACGGCGGCACCACCGCCTTCTGGGACATCGCCGCGCACGGCCTGCTGCGCGAGAAGTCCCAGCACCTGGCCTTCGGAGAGTTCTCCAGCAAGTTCGCGAAGGTCGCCAAGGGCGCGCCCTGGCTCCAGGAGCCCACCGTCATCAGCGCCGACCCGGGCAGCCACGGCGAGCCCGTGGCCGAGGCCGGCGTGGACGTGTACGCGCTGACCCACAACGAGACGTCCACCGGTGTGGCCGCGCCCATCAGGCGCGTGGCGGGCGCCGACGAGGACGCGCTCGTCCTCGTGGACGCCACCAGCGGCGCGGGCGGCCTGCCGGTCGACATCGCCGAGACCGACGTCTACTACTTCGCGCCGCAGAAGAGCTTCGCCGCCGACGGCGGGCTGTGGCTGGCCGTCATGTCGCCCCGGGCCCTGGCCCGCGTGGAGGAGATCGCGGCGGGCGGCCGCTACGTGCCGGAGTTCTTCTCGCTGCCCACGGCGGTCGACAACTCCCGCAAGGACCAGACCTACAACACCCCGGCCGTGGCCACGCTGCTGCTGCTCGCCGAGCAGTTGGAGTGGATGAACGGACGGGGCGGCCTGGAGTGGACCGTGGCGCGCACCGCCGAGTCCTCCTCGGTCCTCTACGACTGGGCGGAGAAGTCGCCGGTCGCGACGCCGTTCGTCACCGACCCGGCCAAGCGCTCGCAGGTGGTCGGCACCATCGACTTCAGCGACGAGGTGGACGCCGCCGCGGTGGCCAGGGTCCTGCGCGCCAACGGCGTGGTCGACACCGAGCCCTACCGCAAGCTGGGCCGCAACCAGCTGCGCGTGGCCATGTTCCCGGCGATCGACCCGGACGACGTGCGCGCGCTCACCGAGTGCGTGGACCACGTGCTCACCGAGCTGTCCTGACCCGTTCGCCCCGCGTTGCACAATGGAGGCCGACCCGCGTCGGGTCGGCCTCCCCCTTTTCCCGGCATCTCGCTTCTCAGGACGGTTCGGCTGTGCGCAGGAACAAGAAGGAACCCCCCATCAAGATCATCTCGCACCGCGGTGCGTCGGGGCACCGCCCCGAGCACACGCTGGCCTCCTACGAGCTGGGGGCACGGCACGGCGGCGACTTCATCGAGATGGACCTGGTCTCGACCGGGGACGGGAGGCTGGTCTGCCGCCACGAGCAGGAGATCGGCGGGACCACGGACGTGGCCGAGCGCCCCGAATTCGCCGACCGGCGCACCACGCGCACCGTCGACGGGCGCGAGGTGACCGGGTTCTTCGCCCAGGACTTCACGCTGGAGGAGATCCGGACCCTGCGCGCGGTGGAGCGCCTCAAGGACGTGCGCGCGGACAACGCCGTGATGGACGGCACCTACGGGATCCCGACCCTGGAGGAGGTCGTCGAGCTGGCGCTGGCGCTGACCAAGGAGCTGGGCCGCCCGATCGGGATCTACCCCGAGACCAAGCACCCCGCCTACCACGAGGCGCAGGGCCTGGAGCTGGAGCCGGTGTTGATCGAGGCCCTGCGCGGGGCGGGGCTGACGGGCCCGGAGCCGCTGGTGCCGGTGTTCCTCCAGTCCTTCGAGGCCGAGAGCCTGCGCAAGCTGGCCGTGACGGAGCTGCCGCTGGTCTACCTCATGGGCGCCGAGGAGCACTGGCTGCACCACACCACGCCGGACGGACTGGCCGAGGTGGCGACCTTCGCGCACGCGATCGGCCCGGCCAAGAGCCTGGTCGTGCCCGTCGAGGACGGGGTGCTCGGGGAGCCGACCGACCTGGTGGAGAACGCGCACGCGGCCGGGCTCCTGGTGCACCCGTACACGTTCCGCAGCGAGAACCGCTTCCTCCCCGCGGAGCTGAGGTCGGAAGGCGGTCCGGGCGACTACGGGTCCTTCGCCGCCGAGTACGAGGCCTTCTTCGAGGCCGGGGTGGACGGCGTGTTCACCGACTTCTCCCGGCACGCCTTCCTGGCGCGCGAGCACTTCCTGGACCCGCAGCCCGAGGGTTAGGGTCGGGGGTCAGCCCCGTCGGGCCAGCAGGACGATCGCCACGATGACCAGCGCGGCGACCGCGCCGCCGCCCGCGATGAAGGGCAGCGCCCCACGCGTCTGGGTCCCGGCGGTCCCGTCCTCCCCCGCGGGCGACTCCTGCGCGGCGACCTCCCGCGCCGGGGGCTCCTCGGCGAGGTAGCGGTCCTCCAGGGGGATCCGCCAGACCGGCGCCCCGGGGCCCTCGGTCCCGGCCATGAGGGCGGTGCCGTCGGGGGTGAAGGCGACGGCCTCGCCCTGGTCGGACTCGGGCAGGTCGAAGGCGCCCAGCGAGGAGCCGGGCACTCCCCCGGTGGCGTCGTAGACCGTCGCCCCCCAGTAGGTGCGGACCACGTAGCGGCTGCCGTCCGGGCTGAAGGCGGCGTCGGTGGCGAACAGGGGCGCCGAGTCGATCCGCTCCAGGACGTGACCGGACCCGGGTTCGAGGTCCTCGGGCGCCGCGTACAGGCCGCCGGAGAACTCCTTGGACACCACGTACATCCGGCCGTCGCGGGGGTCGACCATCAGCGACTCGGCGTCGCGCCCCCCGTCCTCGTAGGTGAAGGTGAACACCTGCGGGTCGACCACCGTGTCGGCGAGCGCCTCGGGCTCGGGGAAGCGGTGGACGCTGACGTCGGGCCAGCCGCCGGCGAAGTTGTCGCCGATGTCGGCCACCAGGACCGACGGCGTCCCGTCGGGTGCCTCGGCGACCGTGATCGCCTCCCAGTCGCGGCGGTCCAGGTTCAGCGTGACCGTGGCGAGCGTGCGCCCCCGCTCGTCGACCGCGTACACCTCGTTCAGGTGCTCGCCGCTGTCGTTGTGGGTCCACCACACGCCTTCGTGCAGCAGGGAGGGGGCGATCCCGCTGGATTCGGAGATCCTCGGGTCCTGGAACTCGAAGGCGATCTCGGAGCCCTCGGGCCCCTCGCCTCCGCGGGGGTAGTCGACACCACCGGTGCCGGGGTCGCTCGGGTCCCCGGGCAAGGCCAGGGCAGGGGCGGCCGGGAGGGTCGCGAAGAGGGCTGCGGCGGCAAGAACGAGCGGAGTTCTCATGACCGACATCCTGCCAGGAGGCGCCACGGATGGCTTGTACCCGTGAGGTAACGGGCACATTGGGCTTACGGAGCGCCGTTAGGAGGGCACCCATGAGGATCGTCGCCTGTCTCAACGGGGACCGCCGCCCCGGAGCGCACCCCGCCCTGCCGGTGTCCGTCGACCAGGTGGTGGCGGACGCGCACGCGGTGGTGGCGGCGGGAGCGACCGAGCTTCACCTGCATCCGCGCGACCCCACCGGGGCCGAGTCTCTGGCGCCCCAGGTGGTGGGCCCGCTCATGGAGCGGCTGCGCGCCGACGGGCCGCGGGTGCCGGTGTCGCTGACCACGTCGCTGTCGGCGGAGTCCGACCCGTGGCGGCGCTACGACCTGGTGCAGCGCTGGGCCTCGTCGGCGCTGCCGGACTCGGTCACCGTGAACCTGCACGAGGCGGGCTCGGTGGACCTGGCGCACCTGCTGGAGGACCGCAGGATCGGGGTGGAGGCCGGGGTGTGGACGGTGGAGGCCGCGCGCATCCTCGTCGCCACGAAGCTCAGGGTGGCGGCGGTCCTGGTGGAGCCCACGCAGGTCGCGGTGGAGGACGCCCGGCGCAACGCCGAGGCGATCTGCTCCCTGCTGGACCGGGCGGGGGCGAACCAGCCGCGCTTGCTGCACGGGGCCGACGCGACGGCCTGGCCGGTCCTGGAGTCGGCGGTGGCCTCGGGCTACGACATCCGGATGGGGCTGGAGGACACCATGCGTCTGCCCGGAGGCGGGGAGGCGCACGACAACGCGGACCTGATCGCACGCGCGGTGAGCCTGGCCGCCGCCTCCGCGTGACCGGGCGGTCAGCCGACGAGGGCGCCCAGGAGCACGAGGAGCATGATGCCTGCCAGAACCACGGGCAGCAGCCAGCGCTGCTTGCGGTTGTTGGTGAGCATGCTCATGACGCTCTCCGCTCAGGAGGTCGGGTGGGGTCCGCGTCCCAGCCTAGCTCCCAGGTCCGGACGGTTCGGTAGCGGTCCTCCCGCTCCGGTCTGCTCTCCACCAGGTGCGCCTCGCGGACCCGCCACCCGCGGCCGGGCAGCGCGCCCAGCGCGTCGGCGGTCCCGGTGAGGTCGCGTGCGGGACGGCTGCGGGCCACCGTGATGTGCGGCACGTAGGCCCGGTGCTCGACGGGCACGCCGACCCCCTCGGCGGCGGCGCGCAGTCCGTCGGCGAGGGCGCGCAGGGACGCCGTGTCGCCGCCGAGCCCGGCCCAGAGCACGGAGGCGCGGCGGAGGTCGCCGGGGAAGGACCCCCAGCCCTCGGCCGTGATGTGGAAGGGCCGGTGCGCGCGGGCCTCGCGGCCGAGGGCGCCGTCGAGCGCGGGCAGGAGGGCCTCGTCCACCTCGCCGAGGAAGACCAGGGTGAGGTGCCACTCGCCGGGATCGGCCCAGCGCAGGCCGGGGGTGTGGCCGCGGCCCCGGTCGACGGCCCGGCGCAGCGCGTGCGCGGTGTCGGAGGGCGGGTCCAGTGCCGCGAACAGTCTCATGGCCCCATTCTGGCCGGGCCCCGGTCCGCCCGGAGCTGCGGTCCGCCCGGGGACTCCGGGGCCGTTCCGCGAGGGTCGGCCGGAGCCCCGCCGGGCCCGCTGGCGGCCGATCCGGCGGGGGTGGCACGGGCTGCGGAGGGCAGGGGGGCCGTCCCGGTCGCGCCCCGAGGACGGCGGGGCACGACCGGGAGTCTCAGGCGCGGGTGACCGTGTCCGGCCGGGTCCCGTCCTCGTCAGGGACGGGGCGGACCCGGGTGGAGCCGCCCGGGGGGCGCTCGGCGCCGACCCGCTGGCGCTCCGCCTCCGGGGCCTCCCCGCGCCCGCTCGCGTCCTCCGCGGCCCCCTCCTCGGCGGCCTCCGCGTCCGCGGAGGGGCGCCGGCCCGGGAGCACGTCGCGCGGGCGCACGCCCTTGGCCCGCAAGAGCAGGGCGGAGATGACCGTGACGACCACGAGGGTCACCGCGCCGCCGATGACCAGGCTCGTCTCCGGGCCGAAGGTGTCGGCGAGCAGTCCCACCACGGGCGCGCCGATGGGCGCCACGCCCATGAACACCAGCAGGAACATGCTCATGACGCGCCCGCGCATCCGCGGGTCCACGCTGAGCTGGAAGGTGGCGTTGAGCGTGGTCACGTACGTCATGAAGGCCACGCCCATGGGCACCAGCACCAGAACGAACGGCACGTAGCCGGGCATGAGTCCCGCGACGGCCTGGAGCGCGCCGAAGGCCAGCGACCCGATCAGCACCAGCCGCAGCCGGGGCCGGTCGCGGCGGGCGGCCAGCAGCGCGCCGACGAGGGCGCCGACGGCCAGGAAGGCGGCGGCCACGCCGAAGGCGTCGGCCCCGGCCTCGAACACGTTGTTGACCATCAGGGCGATCTGGTTCTGGCTGTTGGCGCCGAAGAACTGCGTGGCGGCGGCCAGCACCAGCAGCAGGACCAGGTCGCGCCTGCCGCCGATGTAGCGCAGCCCCTCCCGGATCTGCCCCTTGCCCCGGGCCACCCGCTCGGTGGGGTTGAGCTCGGAGGTGCGGATCATCGTCAGCGCGAGGATGGTGAACCCGAACGACGCGCCGTTGATGAGGAAGACCGGTCCGCTGCCGATGACGGCGATGAGCAGTCCGGCGACGGCCGGACCGGTCACCCGGCCGAGCTGGAAGCTGGCGCTGTTGAGCGCGATGGCGTTGGACAGGTGCTCCCGGTCGACCATCTCCGGGACGAAGGCCTGCCGTCCGGGGTTGTCGAGCACGGTGATCAGGCCGAGCCCGAAGGCGAACAGGTACACGTGCCAGACCTGCGCGGCCCCCGCGGTGGCCAGGATTCCCAGGCCGACCGCGAGCACGCCCATGGCGGCCTGGGTGCACACCAGCAGCCTGCGCTTGTCCAGCCTGTCGACCAGCGCCCCGCCCCACAGGCCGAAGAGGAGCAGCGGCAGGAACTGGAGGGCGGTGGTCATGCCGAGCGCGATGCCGCTGCCCCCGCTGAGCTGGAGGACCAGCCAGTCCTGCGCGATGCGCTGCATCCACGTGCCGGGGTTGGACAGAAGCTGGCCCAGGGCGTACAGCCGGTAGTTGCGGTTGGCAAGGGACCGGAACATGGCGATACGCCGCATCAGTCCCTCCCCGCGAGCGCGTGGGGAGGGACTGATGCGGCCATCGGCGGTCGGCTTCGGTCCCGGCCGGGTGGACAGAGCGGGCAAATAAGTAAACGGCGTTGACTCATCACCGGAGTCAACGCCGTCTACCGCCGCCGGAATTCCCGGACGGCCGCGAAGCCGTGCCTCAGCTGATCAGGGCGTTGATCGGCGCCTCGGCGAAGTGGACCAGGAAAACCAGCGAGATCAGCCACAGCAGCGGGTGGACCTGGCGCCCCTTGCCCGTGACCAGGCTCACGAAGGCGTAGGTCAGCAGGCCGAACCCGATGCCGTTGGCGATCGAGTAGGTGAAGGGCATCATGATGATCGCCATGAAGGACCCCAGGCCCAGCGCCGGGTCCGTGAAGTCGATGTTGACGACCTGGACCGTCATCATGAACCCCACGATGACGAGGACCGGGGTGGCGGCCTCGAAGGGCACCAGGTTCACCAGCGGGGTGAACAGGGTGGCCAGCATCATCAGGACGCCGGTGACGATCGGCGCGACGCCGGTGCGGGCGCCCTCGCCGACGCCCGCGGCCGACTCGGCGTAGATGGTGGCGACCGAGGCCGAGCCCAGACCGCCCAGGACCGTGCCGACGGAGTCGGCGGCCAGCACCTCGCGGGAGCCCCGGATGTTGCCGTCCTCGTCGGCCAGGTCGCCCTGGTGGGCGACGCCGACCATGGTGCCCATGGTGTCGAAGAAGTCGGCGAGCAGCAGCGTGAAGATCAGCATGACCACGGTGGCGACGCCGATGTCGGCCCAACGGGAGAACACGTCGAGACCGCCGTCGGCGAACATGCCGACGAGCGAGAAGTCGGGGATCGCCACCACTCCCCCGCCGGTGGACAGGGTCGGCACGGTCAGGCTCCAGCCGAGGCGGTTGTCGCCGCCGCCGAACAGCGACTCCACGAGGAGTGCCACGGCAGTGGAGACGATGATGCCGATGAGCATCGAGCCCGGCACCTTGCGCACGTACAGCGCGACGGTGATCAGCAGGCCGACGACGAAGATCAGGATCGGCCAGCCCTGGAGGCCGCCGTCGCCGAGCTGGACGGGTGTGCCCTCACCGGCCTGCACGAAACCGGCGTTGACCAGGCCGACCAGGGCCAGGAAGAGACCCACTCCGACGGCGATGGCGACCTTGAGGCCGGGCGGGATGGCGGCGAAGACCGCGGTGCGGAACCCGGTGAGCACCAGGATCAGCAGCAGCACGCCCTCGACGACGATCAGCAGGAAGACGTCGGACCAGGGCATGACCGGCGCGATGCCGTAGGCGACGACGGCGTTGAGCCCCATGCCCGCCGCGATCGCGAAGGGGTAGCGGCTGACCACGCCCATGAGCACGCAGGAGATCGCGGCGACCAGGGCGGTGACGGCGGCCACCTGGGGGATGCCCAGGGTCTCTCCGTTGACGTCCTCGGCCGTACCGATGATCAGCGGGTTGAGGACGACGATGTAGGCCATGGCGAAGAAGGTCGCCAGACCGCCCCGCACCTCGGTGCCGAAGGTGGACCCGCGCTCGGAGACACGGAAGTAGCGGTCGAGGCGGCCCGACGGCGTCTTGCCGGTGCCGCTGGGGGATGGACTTGGAGTTTTCACGTCGTCAGCCTGACCTGGTCGTACTTACTGGACAAGAAGGATTCTGCGTCAGATTAGTTGCATGTTCACACAACAGCGACCGCATGTTTCCCTGGCTTTTCGTAGGAAGGACCAGGGGGCCGGAGGACCGGCTCCTCGGATGTGACGAATCCGTCCCCACGCGGCGAAGGCCGTCCGGCGTGCGCGCCCGCCCCTCACCGGTGCGCGCGCCGCCTCCCCGTGCGGGCACACCCCCGCCCCGTGGTGAGCGGATAGCCTGGAACCGTGCGCAAACCTCGTCAGCCCGACCCGGACGTCCACGAGAGCGACTATCGAGTGCCCGCCGCGATCGGCACGCTGGCGTGGACGGTGGCGCTCGTGGTCCTCATCGCCATGGGCGACGGGCTGCCCGCGTCCGAGCGCTGGTGGATCGGCGTCTGCGTGACCGGCATCGTGCTGGGCGTGTTCGGGTTCCTTTACATACCCCACCTGCTGCGCAGGCGCTCCGACGCCGCCGACCGCCGGGCCGGGCACTCCTGACCAGCGCCGGGCACCCCCCGGCGGGGCACCGCGGTTCTGCCCGATAATGGGCGGGTGTCTGAGACGAGATTTCCGCGCGGTCTGGCCGAGCGACTCCGCGGCATCCTCATCGACGCCGACTACACCGTGTCCGGCGTCCGCGACCGCCTCGGCGACGCCGCCGCGCGCGCACTGGCCCGCGAGGAGCTGGTGCCCGCCCTGCGCGCCACCGGCGGCGACGAACGGCTCGGGCTGCTGCTGCGCCTGTGGTGGCTGCGGTCGTCCATCCCCGCGCGCGCCGCGCGTTCGATCCTGCCCGTGGACGAGCTGGCCGAGGCCGGGCTGGTCACCGTGGAGGAGGGCGGGAGCGGGCCCGTCGTGCGCGCTTCGGTGCACCTGGGCCCCTGGGAGCTGGAGGACGGCAGGCCCGGGTTCGTGGTCTCCGACCCCAAGGTGCGCCCCGGCAGCGGAGCGGTCCCCTCCTCCGACCACGTGGTGGGCGCGGGCGGCGCCTCCTCCACCCTGTCCCAGCTGATCGTGGACGGACCGGTGGAGCGCGCCCTGGACGTGGGCACCGGCTGCGGGGTGCAGGCCCTGCACCTGGCCTCGCGGGCGCGCGAGGTGGTGGCCACCGACCTCAACCCGCGCGCCGTGCGCCTGGCCGGGATCAGCCTGGCCCTGTCCGGGGTCACCGACGCCCGCTTGGAGCAGGGTTCGCTGTACGAACCGGTCCGGGGCGAGCGCTTCGACCTGATCGTGTCCAACCCGCCGTTCGTGATCACCCCGGACTCCTCCCGGTACACCTACCGTGAGTCGGACCTGCCCGGCGACGCCGTGTGCGCCGAGCTGGTGCGGCAGGCCCCGGCGCACCTGACCGAGGGCGGCTGGTGCCAGATCCTGGCGAACTGGGTGCACCGCGACGGCGACGACTGGGAGGACCGGGTCGGCGGCTGGGTGACCGGGACCGGGTGCTCGGGCTGGGTGGTCCAGCGCGACGTGCAGGACCCCGCCGAGTACGTGGAGCTGTGGCTGCGCGACTCCTGCGAGCACGGCACCCCGGAGTACACCCGCCGCTACGACGCCTGGCTCGACTACTTCGAGCGCGAGGGCATCAAGGGCATCGGGTTCGGGTGGATCTGCCTGCGCAACGACGTCGCCCAGGACGCGACCGTGCGCGTGGAGGAGCTGCGGCACGAGATCGAGCGGCCCGTGGGCCCCTACCTGCCCGACGTGGTGGACGGGGCGATGACCGCGCTGCGCCTGACCGACCCCGCGCTGCTGTCCGCGCACGTGGCGCTCGCGCCGGGCGTGACGGAGGAGAGGGTGGGCCGCCCCGGCGCGCCGGACCCGGAGAAGATCCTGCTGCGCCAGCGCGACGGCCTGCGGCGCGCGGCCCGCGTGGGGACGGTGGAGGCCGCCCTGGCGGGGGTGTGCGACGGCACCATGCCGGTGGGCCCGCTGCTGGACGTCATCGCCGAACTCATCGGCGAGGATCCCGCGCTGGTGCGCGAGCGCACTCCCGAGGCGTTGCGCACGCTCATCGCGGAGGGGTTCTTCCGGGTGGCCCGCTGACCGGGGCCGTCCGGGCGGACGGCCCCGGCGGACCGGGAGACGCAGGACTCGGCCCGTACGACGCCGGTCGGCCCGCACGAGGTGCTCACCCTCGTCGAGCAGCTCCGACAGGCCGCGTCGGGCGGGACCCCGGGGCCGTCGGGGAGGTGCGCGAACTCCTCTTATAACCGCGTGCTCATACAAGCCGGCGTTGGCGAACCGATGCGCTAGCGTTCCCCCATGGCGCGAATCGAGGAACTCGTCCACTACCCGGTCAAGGGATGCGCGGGCACGTCCGTGCGGACCGCCGAGATGACGCACGCCGGTATCGGGCACGACCGCACGTTCATGGTGGTCGACGAGGCCGGGGGCTTCCGCAGCCAGCGCAACGACCCCCGCATGGCGCTCGTCCGCGCGGGGATCAGCGCGGACGGCGCGCGCCTGGCCCTGGGCTGGGGCCCCGGTCAGGGCACGGACGGGTTCACGCCCCTGGAGGTCGAGGTCGACACCGGGGGCCCGCGCCTGGACGTGACCGTGCACCGGCAGCCGTTCGTCGGCGTGGACCAGGGCCGCGAGGCCGCGGAGTGGCTGTCGGAGGTGCTCGGCGCGCCCAGCCGCCTGGTGCGGGTGCCCGAAGACCACGACCGCCGTGTGGGCGGGCTGACCCCGGGCACCAGCGCGTTCGCGGACAGCACCGCGGTGCTGCTGGCCTCGTCGGCCTCCCTCGACCTGCTCAACGAGCGCATCCTCGCCCGGGGCGCCGAACCCGTGCCGATGAACCGTTTCCGGCCCAACGTCGTGGTGTCGGGCTGGGCCGAGCCGCACACCGAGGACCGCGTCCGGGCCCTGCGCCTGGGCACCGCGGAGCTGGGCTTCGCCAAGGTGTGCGTGCGCTGCGTGGTCACGACGGTCGACCAGGCCCGGGGCGCCAAGGCGGGGCCCGAGCCGCTGCGCACCCTGGCGGACTACCGCCGGGCCCACGGCGGGGTGGCCTTCGGCGCCAAGTTCGCCGTCACCCGCACCGGAACGCTGGCCGTGGGCGGGGAGGTGGAGGTGCTCGCCTGGGAGGACGCCCGGGACGGGGACCCGGACCTGGCGGGCGCCCCGGCCTGAGCGCCGCCCGCCGCACCCGCCGGGTGCGGCCGGGGCCCGCGCCCCCCCGGGACCGGGGGCGCGTCCTCCGTCGCCGGGCCGGGTCCGGAGGCCGGTCGCGGCCTCCGGACGCTCCCGCCGTCGCGGGAGGGGGCCTCAGTCGTCCAGGTCGGCCTCGGCCAGCAGCCGGGCCGCCGCCCCCGGCTCGCGCAGCGCGTCGGCCAGAACGTGCCTCCTGGACCACTGCCCCGCGCGCCAGCACAGCGCCCGGGCCAGACCGTCCGTGGTCGAGGCGTGCGCCGCGCCGTCCGCGACGTACCACTCCACCTCCACCCCGTCCACCGTGAGGGTCTGGTGGTGCAGGTAGGTGCGGTCGGGCTCCCCCGCCGGGTCGAGGAAGAGGTCCGCCTCGTCAGGCACCTGGCGCATCTGCCCCGCGGACCCGAGCCTTCCCGTCACCGCCTCGCTGGCCAGGTCCAGGTCGAGCACGTCCGCCACGGCCTCGGCCGCCTCGGCCGGGGCGAGCACCAGGGCCCGCTCCTGCTCCTCCAGCAGCGGCAGCAGGTCCGGGGAGTCCACCACGACCGCGTCCTCGGCGTCGGCCACCACGATCGACCCGCCCCGCACGGCCCGCACGCGGGAGGGCGGGGTGACCAGGTCGGCGTCCACCCCGGCCAGGGCGGCCCACACCCTGCGCAGCGACGCGCGGTCCACGTGCCGCTGGGGGTCCGCCAGCCGGGCGAGCAGGTCGTCCGCGCCGTCCGGGTCCGCCAGCACGTCCTCCAGGGTGGTGCGCACGCCCAGCGCGCGGGCGAACTCCGGGTCGACGTCCGCGCTCACCTCGTCGTACAGGCCCACCAGGGCCGGGTCGGCGTCCCCGAGCCGCAGCCCGGCGGGCGCGCTCCCGCCCAGCAGGGCCCGTGTGCGCAACCACCAGGCGGTGTAGGAGGGCACGTCCGCCACGCGGCCGTCGGGCAGCAGCACGCGGGCGGGGGCGGTCACCGCCTCGCGCAGCGGTCCCTCGGCGAGCATGGCCAGGGCGCGGGGCCACTGCTCGTCGGCCACGTAGTCCAGGTCGGCGACGCACACCAGCTCGGGGACGACCGGCGGCAGATCCGGGTCGCCCACGCGTTCGAGGACCTCGTCGGCCCAGTCCTCCAGGCCGTCCGGGCCCTCCTCCCCCGCCGCGCCGTCGAAGACGGAGGCAGGGTCCTCGCCCAGCGCGACCTCCTCGGCGCGGACCGCGGTCAGCTCCCACAGCGCGCCGACCGCGCGCAGGACCCCGGCCCCGTGGCGTTCCACCAGGTCCGGGTGCACGGTGCCGAAGGGGGCGTCTTCCACGAGGAGGTCGGCCAGGGGCGCCCCGGGAACGAGGAGCTCGGCGGCGACCGAGTAGCCGTCCTCGTCGTCGCGCAGTGCCAGCTCGGAGAGCCAGGGCAGGTCGGCGGCGCTGATCCCCGAGGCGGCGACCAGGCCGAGCACGGCCTCGGCCACGGGCTCGGGGTCGTCGGCGTCCAGGGAGGCTCGGACGGCGGCCTCGGTGCGCCCGTCGCGCAGCACGGTCGCGGCGCCGGCCTCCACCGCGCCCAGGCGGCTGAGGAGGGGGTGGACGGCGCCGGGGTGCACGACGCGCACGCCCAGGGCGGCCAGGGCGTCCAGGGGCCCGCGCTCGCCCCGATCGCCCCCGTCCCCTCGTCCGTCCCAGGCGTCCTGGCCGCCCCGGTCGTTCCGGCTGCCCCAGCTATCCCGCTCGTCCCGGGCGTCCAGGGGCCCGCGCTCGTCACCGCGCGCGCCGTCCGCCGCCGACCAGTCCTCGGAGGGCACCAGCAGAGAGCGGGGGCCGCGCACGAGCCTGCCGTCCGCCAGCGGAACGGGCAGTGCGCCGAGTTCGTCCAGGTCGGCGCCGCCCCTGCCCGCCCGGTCCAGGGCGGCGTAGAGCGCGGCCCACCAGCGCGGGGGCCGGTCGGTGTCGGCGAGCAGGTCGGCGACGTCGGCCAACCCGAGGCGGTGCACGCGCAGGGCGGCCAGAGCCGGGTGGCGCGGGCTCCAGCCCCCGGGCAGCAGCGGGGGGACGAGCTCGGACAGGACGCGGACGAGGTCGGCGGCCGGGCCGTCGGTCCCGCCCGGCCCCCCGGTGTCGAGGAGTACCGCGTCGCGCGGGGCGACGGGCGCACCGGACGCCGTCACCAGGAACGGGGTGTCCTGGAGGGGCTCGGCCACTCGGGCGCGGAAGACGGCGTCGACGGCCCCGCCGCCCACACGGGTCCCGGGCACCAGGTCGAGCGACGCCCGGGGGTCGAAGCGCCTCAGCAGGGCGCAGTAGGCCTCGGCGGCCTCCATGAGCAGCAGGTCGGTGGCGGCCCCGGGCTGGACCGCACGCCGGTCGCTGCCCAGCGGGAACGTGCCGACGAGGACGGCGGGCAGGTCGAGTCCGGTGTCGGTGGGAGTGGGCGCGTGGACCACGGGCTCGACGTCGGCGGGCAGGGCGGCGACCGCGCCTTCCTCGTCCACGGGTACCGCCCAGGTCAGCGACCAGGACGTGCGGTCGCGTTCCTCGGTGGGCCGGTCGGCGAGCAGGTCGGGGTCGAAGGAGCCCGAGCGTTCGAGGGTCCGCCAGAGGGTGGTCCGGGTGCCGTCGCCGTCCAGGTGCGCGGTGACCAGGTCTGCCGTTCCGGCGGCCTCCTCCCGGGTGAGGACGCGTTCGGCGCCCTCGACGTCCACGCGCACCTCGACCAGGCCCGGCAGGGCGAGCAGGAGCGCCTCTCCGGTCCGGTCCAGGAGTTCGCGCACCCGGTCGCGCGCGCGGTCGTCGCGGAGCAGGAGGGTGACGACGGTGTCGTAGCCCCCGGCGCCCCCTCCCGTCCCGGGCGCCCCGGACGTCCCGCGGTGGGCGGCCTCGGCGGGGAAGGGCAGGCGCAGCATGGGCACGTGCCCGGAACGGCGCTCCACCTCCTGCGCGAGGCCGCTGCGGGCGCCTTCGCCGCCCAGCAGGTCCGTGACCGCGGCGCGGGCGGCCTCGGCGCTGAAGCGGACGGCCGAGCCGCCGGAGTCGACGGTGACGTCGTCGCTCAGCGCCGCCACCGCGGAGAAGCCCACGCCGAAGCGTCCGGCCGAGCCCCGCTCGCCGCGCTTGGTGGAGGCACGCAGCGTGGCCAGTGACTCCACGCCCTCGGCGGTCAGGGGAGCGCCGGTGTTGGCGGCGGTCAGGCGGCGGCCGGTCAGCGCCAGGCGCAGACGGCCCGGGACGCCCGCGCGGCGGGCGGCGTCGGCGGCGTTCTGGGCCAGTTCGACCACAACCCGGTCGCGGTAGCCGCCGAGTGCGAAGTCCTCCTCCGCGTTGGCGTCCTCACGGAAGCGCGCGGGAGCGTCGGCCCACGCGGCGAGGACGCGTCGGCGCAGCTCGGCGGTGTTGTAGGGATCGGCCACCGGAGCGGTCAGCGGCTCGGCCATGGCGGTTTCCTCCTGCGCTGCGGGCACGCCCGGCACGTTGCACCCGGGGCGGGGTCGGATGCGGTAAACCGACCCTAGCCCACCGGAGCGGAGGGCCGGGGCCGGACCGTGCGGCGCGGCGGCACGGCGTAAGGAGGAGGCGGGTTCCGGTCCGGCCGGCTCCGGGGCGCGGCGGCCGCGGACAGCGGCGGCGTCGGACGGCACGGGCGCACGCCGACGCCGGAGCGGTATCGGCGCGCGCCCGCGTCAGGCGGCCTCGGCGCGCCCGCGTCAGGAATCCGAGGAGACCAGTTCCAGCTCGGCGGTGTCGTCGAAGACGATGTGGTCGTAGCCCAACTCGTCCACGACGGGCTTGACCGGATCGTTGCGCGTCTCCGGGCGGCGCACCTCGGAGTGGGCTCCGCAGCCGTGGTCCATCGAGACCACGCGGCCGTCGTCGGGGGCGTACTCGTTGGTGCACACACCGAACATCTGGCGCAGCTCACCGGCGAGCGGGGTCATGAAACCGCAGGTCAGACAGCGTGCGGGCGCGGCAGTCGCGATCGGGCTGCGCGGGCCGCCCTCGCCGTTGTACCAGCGCTCGGCGGCCTGCTCGCGTCCGACTTCCGAGAGCACCTGGCGCCGGCCCAGGCCCAGCTCCCAGATCGCCTGCCGGTCCTCGCCCTCGGCGTCCAGCTCGCTGTCGGGCACCTGGGCGTAGCCGGGGACGAGCCGTTCGTCGTCCTCCTCGGCGGGCAGCAGGTCGCCCACGCCCAGGTCGCCGGGGCGCAGCCGTTCCTTCCAGGGCACCCACTCGGGCGGGGCGAGGGCGTCTTCGCCGGGCAGCAGAACGGCCTCGTTCACCGTGACCTGTTTGGCGCGCGAGGCGCGGACCACGGTGACGGCGTAGTTCCACCCCGGGTAGGCGGGGTCCAGGCAGGTGAAGAGGTGAGTGACCAGGCGGGTGTCCTCGACCTGGGGGGCGAGGTGCTCACCCACCCACTCGGGTCGCCCGACCTCGGCGGCCACCGAGCGAGCCAGCTCCACCGCCTCGATACATGCCTTGTCCGGTACAGGAGAACGTCGAGTAGGGCTCACGCCCCCATTCTCACTGATCGCGAGCACCGATTTGACCATAACGAGGGTCAAGGTTCGCCCGATACACCCTCCGGAAGCCGCCCCAGGCCCGTGACCGACCCGGGCGCCGGGGTCACCGGACCGGGCCCGGACCACGGAGGGGACGGGCCCCGCGGCCCCGCCCCCGGGCTCCCCGTCGCCGCGCCCGGGGGCGCGGGGGCCGCTCAGGCCTCCAGGTCGTCGGCGACCACGCGCAGCACGGAGGCGATCCTGGCCGCCTCGCGGCGTTCGGGGTGGCGTCCCCGGCGGTAACCGTTGGACAGGCCCTCCAGCAGCTTGATGAGGTCCTCGGTGATCACCACCATCTCGTCCGGCTTCTTGCGCCGCGCCCGGGCGACCGAGTGCTGGCCCTCCACGAGCTCGACCTGGAGCGCCTGGGCGCCCTTGCGGCCCTCGGCCACGCCGAACTCGACCTTCTGGCCGGGCCGCAGCGACGTGGTTCCCGGAGGGAGCGAGGAGGAGTGCACGAAGACCTCACCGCCGTCGTCGCGGGTGAGGAAACCGAATCCCTTGTCGCCGTCGTACCACTTGACCTTGCCGGTGGGCACCTGGGGACCTCATGCTTTCGCTGGCGGGCGCGCCGGAACGGGTGACGGGCGGGCGCGGTGGGGCCCGCGCCGTCCGCGCGTTGCCGGGGCACCCCTGGTTTTTCCACGGGTGCCTCCAAAGTAATGCCCGGGAACTCACCGGCGCGAGGGCATAAACGGCCGCCGCTCCCCCGCGTCGGGCGGGGCGGGGCCTCCCGGACGCGGGGCGGGCCCGGACACGTCGAGGAGGCCCGGATGCGGATCATCCGGGCCTCGCGGCGCCGACGGCGGCCCCTCACCGCTGGGTGCGGAGTGCGGGACGGGACTCGGCGGAGACACGGGCCGCCCCGGCTGCTGTGGCGACCGGGCTGGAGACCGGGTCGCCGGTACTGACGCGACCGCCTGAAGCGAAAGAGGCGGTGTACCGACATGACTACCCGAACCCGCGTGTTCGGACGCGCGGTAACGGGCCGACCGGAAAAGGTTATTCCCCAGCGTTTGCCAAGCAATGACCAGCGGGATCAGGCCGTTGAACTGGGAGGAAACCGCACGCGCCCCGTCACGGCGCGCGGCCGGGCGCACGTGCTCAGCGCGACGCCGCGTCCGGCGCGGACGGCGCCGGGCGCGGGAGCCGGGAGCAGAGGTAGACCGCGCACACCAGGGACGCCGCCCCGAGGCCGATGACCCCGGTGGAGGTCAGGGACTCCTGGACGTACTCATCGACGAACTCGGCCTCGCCGCTCCACAGTGCCATGCCGAGCGCGCAGGAGAGCAGGGGCAGGCCCACACCGATCCACTTGTCCCGGGCTGGCCACACCTGGCTGAGCAGGATCAGGGCCGCCCCCAGTACCCACAGGAAGGCCAGGTCCCACCACCAGGGCACGGCGAGCAGCAGCAGGAGCAGGGCCGCGGCCTCGGGCGGGTGGCGGCGCAGCGCCGCCACCGGCCCGGACCGGTCGGCCCGGGCGCCGGGCCCGGGCCGGTCGCCGCGGTCCGCGCGGCGGCCCCGGACGCGCATCTCCGTCTGACCGGGCCCCTCCAGCAGGGACCTGAGCCCGCGGTCGGGGCCGCCCCGCCAGGGCGGCGGCGGCCGGTCGGCGTGGCGCGGCCTGGAGGGGATCAGCTCGTCGTCCTCGACGTCGAGGTCGCGGCCGTCGAGATCGCGTTCCACCAGGTCCCGTGGCGTGCCCAGCCCTCTGAGGATGCCCCGGACGGTGTCCGCGTCGTCTCCGGCGGCGGCGCGGCGCGCGTCGATGCGCGAGCGCACTCCGGCGAGGTAGGCGGTGCGTTCCTGCGCGGTCATGCGACCGTGCAGCTCCAGGCCGACCTCGGACAGATAATCCAGTACCAGTTGTTCCGAGCGCTGGGTCATGTCCCCATACTGGCTCAGGACGACCTGGCTTTTAAGCCCTACTTCCCAGTTTCGGTCACCGGTTTTCCCTCGGATACGGTCTACGGCGGTGCGGCGGTGGCAGTCGCGGAAGCCACAGGGGACGGACGCGAACACCGGGGCCCTGATCGCTTAGCGTTGAACCGATGAGCGACAACGCACCGCCCGACGGGCGCGGACCGGGCACGGGGAACCGCACGGTCCCCGCGTCGGGCCGTCCCCCCACGTTCACCTCCTGGCTGCGCGGCCGGTCGGACGACGCACTCGTCGCCCTGCTGCGGGCCCGCCCGGACCTGGCCCGGCCCGTCCCCGCCGACATCGGCGCGCTCGCCTCACGGGCCACCACCCGCAACACCGTTCTGCGGGTCCTGGAACGGCTGGACCGGTTCACGCTCCAGGTGCTGGAGTCGGTGGTGGCGCTCGGCGACGACCGGTTGTCCGAGCCGGTGGGGGTGTCCGCCGCTGAACTGTCCGACGCGCTCGGAACGGTGGACGGCCCCGCCGACGCCCGCGCCGGTGCTCCGGAGCGCGGCACGGCGGACGGTCCGGTCGGCGAGGCCCTGGACACCCTGCTGCGTCTGGCCCTGGTCTGGCCGGACCGGGGGCGGCTGCGCCCCGTCCAGGTGCTGCGCGACCTGCTCCCCCGGCCCGCCCAGCTCGGCCCGCCCGCGCGCGTGCTGCTCGCCGCGCTGCCGCACGGCGCCGTCAGGAGGCTCGCCGACGACCTCGCACCGGACGGCGGCGGGGACGCCCCCGTCGAGGCGGTCGCCGCCGTGCTGTCCGACCCGCCCGGCCCGGTGGGCGACCGGGCCCGGAGGCTGCTGGACAGCATGGCGTGGGGGCCGCCGCACGGGACCGTCTCCGACGCCCGCCGCGAGGTCACCCTGGCCACCGCCGCCTCCCCGGTCGAGGAGCTGATCGCCCGCGCCCTCCTGCTGCCGAGCGGCGACGACACCCTCACCCTGCCGCGCGAGGTGGGGCTGCACCTGCGTTCGGGACGGCTGTTCCGCGAGGTCACCACCGCGCCGCCGCCCTTCGAGGGGACCGCGCACCCGGCCGAAGCCGTGGCGCGGGCGGCCGCCGGGCAGGCCTTCACGGTGCTGCGGGCCGTCGAGGAACTCCTGGAGCACTGGTCGGAGGACCCGGCCGCGGTGCTGCGCAACGGCGGCCTTGGCGTGCGCGACCTGCGCCGCGCCGCCCAGACGATGGACACCGACGAGGCCACCGCCGCCCTGTTCGCGGAGGTCGCGCACGCCGCCGGTCTGCTGGGCGCCGACGACCGGGTCGAGGGCGAGTGGCTGCCCACCCGCGAGTACGACCTGTGGCGGGAGCGCGCGCCCGCGCACCGGTGGCTGCGGCTGGCCTCCGCCTGGCTGGAGTCGGACCGCGTGGCGTCGCTGAGCGGGTCGCGCGACTCGGGCGGGCGGATGCGCAACGCGCTCGGCCCGGGCCTGGTCCGTCCGGCCGCGCCGCAGGCCCGCCGCGACCTGCTCACGGAGCTGGGCACCGCGGAACCGGGTCTGGCCCCGCTGCCGGACTCGTTGGCGGCGCGCCTGTCCTGGCGGCGCCCGCGCCGCCAGTCTCCGGTCTACACCGAGCTGGTGCGGACGGCGGCGGCCGAGGCGGCCGCGCTCGGCCTGACCGGGCACGGCGCGCTGGCCGACCACGTCCGGCCGCTGCTGGACGGCGACGAGGAGGCGGCGGCGCGCGTCCTGGGCGGGGAGCTGCCCGAGCCGCTGGACTACGTGCTGGTGCAGGGCGACCTGACGGCCGTCGCGCCGGGCCCCCTGGTGGCCGGACTGGCCCGTGAGCTGGCCCTGGTCGCCGAAGTGGAGTCCACGGGCGGGGCCACGGTGTACCGGTTCACGGAGGGGTCGGTGCGGCGGGCGCTGGACGCCGGGCGGGGCGTCGCCGACATCACCGCCCTACTCGAACGCCACTCGCGCACCCCGCTCCCCCAGGCCCTGCGGTACCTGGTGTCGGACGTGGGCCGGCGGCACGGACGGCTGCGGGCCGGTTCGGCGTCGAGCTACCTGCGCTGCGACGAGCCCGCTCTGCTGGAGGAGCTGGTCAGCGACCGCAGGGCCGACGACCTGGGGCTGCTGAGGCTGGCGCCGACCGTGGTGGCGAGCCGGTCCACCCGAGCGGCGCTGGTGGAGGGGCTGCGGCGGCTGGGCTACCACCCGGTGCCCGAAGGCGGTGACGGGGCGATGCGGCTGAGCCGTCCCGAGGTGCGCCGGGCCGACGCGGCGGACACCGCGCCCCCCGTCACGGACGGGTCGGTGGCGTCGCGCGAGCTGGCGGCCGCGGCCGTGCGGGCGGTGCGCGCCGGGGACGAGGCCGCCACGGCGGCGCGCACACCGGTGCCGCTGCCCGAGAACGGCCCGCCGGGGTCGCGGTCGGCGGCGGTGCTGGAGGTGCTCGCGGGAGCCGCCAGGGACGGCCGGAGGGTGTGGATCGGCTACACCGACACCGACGGCCGGCAGGTGAGCCGGATCGTGGAGCCGTCGGGGGTGGACGGGGGCTTCCTGACCGCCTACGACGCGACCCGGGCGGCGGTGCACCGGTTCGCCGTGCACCGGGTGACCGCCGTGGCCGAGCTGGACCCGGAGCAGCGGGAGGAGGCGGGGCGGTAGCGGCGGGCGGAGCCGTACCGGTCCGCCTGTCCGGTGACGGGGTGGCCGAAGGCTCCGCGCGGGCGGACCGCGCCGTCCCGGACGGCGACGGCGTCGGGCACGCACGCGGGTTCCTCACGATCGGCCCGGAGGCGGAGGGCTAGTCTGGAACCGAGTTGGTCGACCCACCGACAGCGAGAGAACCCCCATGAGCAACGCATCGCTGCCCCCCGGGGCATCGTCCCCCCGTGAGCACGGACGCGACGGCGACCGCGAGCGCCCCGGGACCAGCGCCCCCGAGCGGGGCGGGGGGCCCGGGGCCGGGAGCGGCCGCCGCGACGACCGCGAGGACGAGCGCGACGGACCCGGCGCACGCCGGGCGGCGATCGGGGCCAGCAGCTCGACGATGGCGCTGATCCTGCACGCCCTGACCTTCCTGTGCTGCATGAACTGGCTGTTCGGCATCGCCGGGATCGTGTTCGCGGTGCGAGCCGCCCACGCCCGCGACCGGGGGCGCGCGGTCCAGGCCGAGACGCTCACGCGCTACTCCTGGTACTGCCTGGGCGCGGCCGGGGTGATGCTCTTCGTGATGCTGGTGCTGACGCTGGTGATGTTCACCCAGGCGGGCTCCTGGATCCAGGGGATCGTCCCGGTCACCAACTACTGAGCCGTGTTTGGCGGACGGGGCCACCGGGCAACGCGTCTGCACGGAGCGCGGGGGCGACCGGCGCAGACGGCGCCGGGAGCGGCACGAGGCGGGTCCGGCGGGCAGGGGGAGGGGGACGAACGGTGATGAACGGCGGAGGCGGCCCGAAGGCCTTCTGGGAGAGGAAGCACGGCTACGCACCGGGGTCCGCGCACGGGGGCGGTCCGGGGCGCCCGGCGTCCTCGGCGCCGTTCCGGATGCCCGGGGCCCCGGGTTCGCCGGGGCCGGCGGGACCGGCCGGTGCTCCGGGCGCGCCGGGGCCGCCCGGCCCTGGCGGACACGCCACGGGTCCCCTGATGGGAAGCGCCTCGCCTCCGGCGGCGCCCACCGGGGCGATCCCGCCCTGGGCGGTCCCCCCGGCTGCCCCTCCCGCCCGCGTGGGCGGCGCCGTGGCCGCGCTGGTGGTGGCCGTCCTCAGCGTGGCGGCGTCGATCCTGATGATGTACCTGGGCTTCTGGTTCTTCCTGCTGGCGGTGAACGTGCCCGGGGTCTGGTTCGGCATCGCGACGCTGCGAGGGCTCCCCGATCCCGAACGGGTGGAGCGGTACATCCGGTACACCTGGACCTGCAACTTCGCCTATTTCGCGCTTTTCGTCCTTTTCCTCGTCCCGGTCGTCGTCCTGGCCATGGTGATGCTCATGTTCACCTCCTGACCGGACACCGGTCGGCCCCTCCCCCGCTGTCCGCCCGGCCCGGACGGCCCGGGAGGCGGGGGGACGGGCCCCGGGCATGATCGGGGGCCCGGATGCGTTGCACCTGTGGCCGCCCCAGCCCCGCGAGATTGAAGGTCCGTGTTGTCCTGCCTGATCGTCCAGTCCGACAAGACGCTCCTGCTGGAGGTCGACCACGAGCTGGCCGGCGAGTGCCGCCGGGCCATCGCCCCCTTCGCCGAACTCGAACGCGCGCCCGAGCACGTGCACACCTACCGGATCACACCGCTGGCCCTGTGGAACTCCCGCGCCGCCGGGCACGACGCCGAGCAGGTCGTGGACGCGCTGATCCGGTTCTCCAAGTTCCCTGTGCCGCACTCGCTGCTGGTGGACATCGCCGAGACGATGGACCGCTACGGGCGGCTGCGCCTCGTGGGCGACCCGCGGCACGGACTCGTCCTGGAGTCCTCCGACCGCGCCGTGCTGGAGGAGGTCGTCCGCGCCAAGAAGCTCAAGGGCATGCTGGGCGAGCGGCTGGGCGAGGACTCGGTCGCCGTGCACCCGAGCGAGCGCGGCAACCTCAAGCAGGCGCTGCTCAAGATCGGGTGGCCCGCCGAGGACCTGGCCGGGTACGTGGACGGCGAGGCCCACCCGATCGACCTCGACCAGGACGGCTGGGAGCTGCGCGGCTACCAGCGGGAGGCCGCGGAGAGCTTCCACGCGGGCGGGTCCGGCGTGGTGGTCCTGCCGTGCGGCGCGGGCAAGACCCTGGTCGGCGCGGCGGCGATGGCCATGACCGGGGCGACCACGCTCATCCTGGTGACGAACACGGTGTCGGTGCACCAGTGGAAGACCGAGCTGCTGCGGCGCACCTCGCTGACCGAGGACGAGATCGGCGAGTACTCGGGTACCCGCAAGGAGATCCGCCCGGTCACCATCGCCACTTACCAGGTCATGGCGGCCAGGCGCAAGGGCGTGTACACGCACCTGGAGCTGTTCGACGCCCGCGACTGGGGCCTGGTCGTCTACGACGAGGTGCACCTGCTGCCCGCGCCGATCTTCCGGATGACCGCCGGCCTCCAGGCCCGGCGCCGACTGGGCCTGACCGCGACCCTGGTGCGCGAGGACGGCCGCGAGGGCGACGTGTTCTCGCTGATCGGCCCCAAGCGCTACGACGCGCCGTGGAAGGACATGGAGAACCAGGGGTGGATCGCCCCCGCGGACTGCGTCGAGGTCCGGGTGGACCTGTCCGAGGCCGAGCGGCTGGCGTACGCGACCGCCGAGCCCGAGGACCGCTACCGGTTCTGCGCCTCCTCCGAGACCAAGAACTCCGTGGTCCGGGAGATCGTGGAGCGCCACCCCGAGGAGCAGGTGCTGGTCATCGGCTCCTACATCGACCAACTGGACGAGCTCGGCGCGTCGCTGGGCGCGCCGGTGATCAAGGGCGAGACCCGCAACAAGGAGCGCGAGCGCCTCTTCGACGCCTTCCGCTCCGGGGACCTGCGGACGCTGGTGGTGTCGAAGGTCGCGAACTTCTCCATCGACCTGCCCGAGGCCGGTGTCGCGGTGCAGGTGTCGGGGTCCTTCGGCTCGCGGCAGGAGGAGGCCCAGCGGCTCGGCCGGGTGCTGCGCCCCAAGTCCGACGGCCGGGCCGCCCGCTTCTACGCGGTGGTGGCGCGCGACACCCTGGACCAGGACTACGCCGCGCACCGGCAGCGCTTCCTGGCCGAGCAGGGGTACGCCTACCGGATCACCGACGCGGGCGACCTGCTGTCGGGCGAGGAGATCTGACCGGGGCGGGCGGCCCCGGGCGCGGCCCGGCGGGGCGCGTGCGCCCGGGGGCCGCCCGCGGGGCCCGTCGGCTCAGAAGGACGGCAGACCGCCCATGACGTAGGTGCCCGCGGCGATTCCCCAGGCCACCAGGGAGTAGCTCAGGGTGCGGGTGCGCAGGAGCCGGTCGCCCCGCACGGAGGGGGCGGTGAAGGCCGCCACGAGGAGCGCCATGCCGAGCAGGGCGGGGATGGCGGAGGCCAACGCGAAGAGCTGGGTCTGGGCGGCGCACGCGGTGTAGCCGGATGTGCCGGGATCACCACAGAACACGTCGTTCCCCGATCGTTCGGTGCGGTCGGTACTCCCCGACCGTACCGTTTCGGCGGGGGCGCGCCGTAAACGGCCGCGTTCGCACATCCGCCGAGTCGGATTCGGTTCTTGGTGCCGCCCACCCCGCTCGCTCTTTACGCGGAACCCTCCCGTGTCCAATCATGGGGACAGCAGCTCCCCCCAGCGGCCAGGAGGTCCTCCCCGTGCCCGTCTCCCCGACCCCCGCAC